>JAEENG010000028.1 GCA_016283615.1 Treponema sp. | reverse complement strand
ATAACTAAATAATTGTTCCTGATGGAATTACTGCACCCTTTCTGATAACGATGATTCCGTCGGTGCTGTAGAACATACCGTGATCGCCGTCATCGTATTTCTTTCCGCTTACGTTAATCTGGCAGTTGTCTCCGATTCGTGCGTCTTTATCGATAATTGTAGTTGCAATCTTACAGTTTTTACCGATACCAACGTTTGGAATTCCCTTCTTTGTGTTTTCGGCCTTTTCGTCTTCTGTTTCGTAGAAGTCAGCACCCATTGTAATAACGCCGTCCATTTCCGTGCCGTTTTCGATAATTGAACGTACACCGATTACTGTGCGCTTGAGGGTTGCCTTTGTAATTACACAGCCTTCAGATGTGAGTGAGTTTTCAATCATTGCACCGTTGATTTTTGACGGCGGAAGGTTACGCATATGGGTATAAATCGGTTCTTCAGCGTTGTACAGGTTGAATGCAGGGTTGTATGTGGTAAGATCCAGGGTTGCTTCGTAGAAGCTTCGGATTGTACCAATGTCTTCCCAGTATCCGTCAAAGATGTATGAGCTGACTTTTTTTGTTTTGATTGATTTTGGAATAATTTCCTTGCCAAAGTCTGTGTAAGAGTTATCAAGAGCTTCTTCCATTGCATCTGCGTTAAAGATGTAGATACCCATTGAAGCAAGGTATTCTTTTTCAGGAGGAAGGTCTCCCCGGGCTGCCTTTGGAATTTTCCAGTCGTCAATATTAAGGGTAGGGGCCGGTTTCTCCTGGAAGGCCGTGATTTTATTTTTTGAATCAATCTGCATGATTCCAAAGCCTGATGCGTCATGACGGTTTACAGCTGTTGTTGCAATTGTAATGTCAGCGCCACTTTCGATATGGCTGTCCATAAACTTTTTGAGGTTCATACGGTAGAGCTGGTCGCCGGAAAGGATGATGTAGTGGGTCGGATTCTGAGACTTAAAGTGAATCAGATTTTTTCTTACGGCATCGGCAGTTCCTTCAAACCAGCCTGAGTGTTCAAGTGTCTGTTCTGCGGCGAGAATTTCAACAAATCCGCCTGAGAAATTATCAAAGTTGTATGAATTGGTAATGTGATGATGCAGAGAAGCACTGTTAAACTGTGTTAAAAGATAAATCTTGCGGTAACCTGAGTTGATACAGTTTGAAATCGGAATATCTACGATGCGGTATTTTCCTCCAAAAGGAACTGCCGGTTTTGAACGTTCTTTTGTAAGAGGGTAAAGACGTGTTCCTTTACCGCCACCTAAAATGATTGCAATTACTCTTGGATTTTTTGTTGAATTCTGCATATTTTACCTCTGCTCTGATATTTATTTAAGTATTCTTTAATTATAAATCCACATTTGTGCGTTTTCAATTAAAATCGGTTTTAATTGAGGTCTAAGAAACTGCGCGGTTCAACAGGCTGCTGAAGTCTGATTCTGGCATCGGTTTTGCATAGAAAAATCCCTGGACAATGTCACAGCCCATTTCCTTTAAGAGGTCTGACTGTTCTTTGTCTTCTACGCCTTCAGCAACCGTTGTCATATCAAGACTCTTTGCCATGTCAATTACTGAATTTATGATTATGTGTTCTTTTTTGTTTTCAAGATCGCTGTTCAGGAATTCTTTGTCGAGTTTGATTACATTTGCAGGAATATCCTTTAACAGACTGAGCGAAGAAAATCCTGAACCAAAGTCGTCGATAGAAATTGAAAAGCCTGCCTTTTTGATTTCGTTCATTGCGCGCAAAAGTCTGTCTTTGTTGTCCATCATCAGGCTTTCTGTAAGTTCAATTTCGATGGAAGAAGGGGCAATCTGATAGTTTGAAACAATCTGTTTGTAGATTTTTGCAACATCAGGATTATAAAGCTGAACCCGTGAAAGGTTGCACGAAATTGTAATCGGAAAGCTGTTTGTGCAGTTTTTGTTCCAGTTGTCCAGGAATTTGCAGACACTTTCAAAAACCATTACGTCAATTTTTTCGATAAAGCCGTTACGTTCAAACAGTGGAACAAAGGCTCCCGGCGGCAAAAGTCCCTTTTCTTTATGATTCCAGCGGACCAGGGCTTCGGCGCCGATTATTTTACCGTTGCTGAAGTTGAATTTCGGCTGGTAATAAACTTCAAATTCGTTGTTTTCAAAAGCTCTCTGCATATCAAACAGAATGTCGCGTTCCTGTTCGATTGAATCTGCCATTTTGTCTGTAAAAACAGCAAGGCGTTTCGGGTTTACGCTGCTTTTGCCTGATTTTCTTGCAGAATTTGCCTTTTCGAGCATTGTTTCCACGTTTTCGTACGGATTTTTTACTTCATAAACACCCGCACTGAATTCAATATTAAAATGCTGAGGCAAAAGTTTTTCTACAGAAGGTTTTATGTCTGTAAGGGAAATTACAATGTCTTCAAGAATCGGAAGCAGTGTAATATTGATTAAAAAAGAAAAGTTGTCCGAATAGTTGCGGCAGATTAAAGTGCCTTCCGGAACTGTCTTTTTAAAATGCTTTCCGAGTTCCTTTAGAATTTCGTTACCTGTATTGCGCCCGAAAGACTCCGTGATATAACGGAAAGAGTTGATGTCGAGCGAAATAATTGAATATTCACCCGGTCTTGAATTGATTAAAATCTGTCTTGCATCCAGCAGAAACTTATAAGTCGTGCTCAGGCCTGTAAGATTGTCCCAGAGTTTTGAATTCCGGGATTTTCTGAGCACTATTAAAAGTGTGGATAAAATTCCGACACAGGCGCACAAAAGCGCAATAATGACAGTGTTGACCAGTGGAAAATCCGGTTTGATGGAATTTACAGAACCCTGTGATTCTGCAAAAACGACTGAGTTGCAAAGCAATGATGATAAAATAAATAAATAATGTTTTTTAACTAAAATATTTTTAAAAACTAACAAAATATAAGCCTTAGTAAAGCTTACCTTTACCATAATCCATTATAAGGGCAAAGTTTTTAAAACGCAAACAAAATAATAAACTTTTTATGCAGCACCTCGCTTACATTATTTTTTCAGCCATTACTTAACAAAATAAAATTCCTAAACTTCAAAATTGCGTCTCCGATAATCTAAATGTAGGAAAAATCCAGAATTAAATTTCCTCACATCCTTATATCTAAAAACATGGAGAAAATATGATTAGAGGTTGGTATATCGGAGCAAGCGGAATGAACGCACAGCAGAACAGGCTGGACGCAATTTCCAATAACCTTGCAAACGTAGATACGGCAGGTTACAAGAGAGATGTTGCAGTAAGCAAGTCTTTTTCGGAACTTTTGCTCAGAAGGACAGAAGCTGACGGCGTTTATCACACACCGTTCGGTTCGGCAGATGCAGCACCGGTAATTGGAAAACTTGGTCTTGGTGTTGAATTAAACGAAAATTTTACGGAATTTGAACAGGGCTCGTTCCGCGCTACAAATTCTCAGACTGATATGGCTCTTGGCGGGGAAGGCTTTTTTGTAATCCGCACCCCCCTTGGAGAGCGCTACACAAGAAACGGAAACTTTATCCTCGGAAAAGAAGGAATTCTTGAAACTAAAGACGGTTATCCGCTGATTGGTGAAAACGGCGAAATCCGTGTTGAAGATGACAAATTCATGGTAAATGAAGACGGAATGATTTATACAAAGGACGGTGAATTCATTGACCGTGTAAAAATCGTTCGTTTTGACAATGACCGTTACCTTAAAAAAATGGGAAACAGTTTCTGGGCAAGCAATGATATTTCAGGCCCGGCTTACATCGCAGAAGGTCAGGAACGCCCTAAAATCGTTCAGGGCTACATGGAAACAAGCAACGTAAATGTAGTAAACGAAATGGTAAAAATGATCGAAGTTAACCGTGCATACGAAGCAAACCAGAAAACAATCCAGAGCCAGGACAGCATGATGAGCACACTCTGGACTAAGGTTGCAGTGGCACGTTAGGAGGAAAGATAAATGGTAAGAAGTTTATGGACAGCAGCAACAGGAATGAACGGACAGCAGTCTAACCTGGACGCAATTTCGCACAACCTTTCTAACGTAAACACAACAGGTTACAAACAGCAGCGCGTTGAATTTGAAGACCTCCTTTATCAGAACATCAAGCTTGCAGGCACACCTGCTACAGAAGACACAGTAACTCCGGTTGGAATCCAGCAGGGCTCGGGTGTCAAGCTTGCCGCAACACAGAGAATTTTTACACAGGGTTCTTTGCAGAACACCGGTGTTGATACAGACCTTGCCGTAGTTGGTGACGGATTTTTCCGTGTTCAGCAGTATGACGGCTCATACGCTTACACCCGCGACGGTTCATTTAAAATTGATATGAACGGTCAGCTTGTTAATTCAAACGGATTGCGCGTCATGCCTGAAGTTATCATGCCGGAAGGTTTTGATATTCACAGCCTTGCAATCAGCGACGATGGACGCGTAACAGTAAAAATCTTTGGTCAGGACGATCCTGTAGATGTAGCCCAGCTTGAATTGTACCGCTTTCCAAACAATGCGGGTCTGGAAGGTGTAGGGGACAATCTTTATAAGGTAACAAACGCTTCCGGAGAAGCAGTTGCCGGACGCCCTGGTTTTGACGGTTTTGGTGTTACAAAGCACAAGTTTGTGGAAATGTCCAACGTTTCTGTAGTAAACGAAATGGTTCAGATGATTGTTGCCCAGAGAGCATACGAGTTCAACTCAAAGGCTATCCAGACAACAGACAGCATGCTTTCAACAGCAGTAAACCTTAAACGATAGTAAACGGTTGATGGGGGATTAAAATGAATTCAATTGGTGGCATCAGCTCATATACTTCAATCACAGCAGGCGAATCAGCCCTTTCCGGAGCAAAACTGTCTTCGGAAAAGGGTAAATTTGAAGAACTTGTACGTTCACTTTCCAGAAACGAAGGTACAGGTTCAAACCTTTCAAGTTCTCAGGTTGTACAGGAAGGCCGCCTGAACGGTGACTATAAAACCGGTTTTGCAGGCAGTTTTAATTCAACCTCTGACAAAAACGCACTTCCGGTCGGAGCTGCCGCAAATCAGGCAAATCCCCATGTTCAGCAGAGAACAATCGATAAAACTTCAAAATTGTACGAAAAATCCCTCGAAATGGAATCATACATCGTAAAAATGATGATTTCTTCGATGAGAAAAACAGTCATTAAAGCGCAGGACAGCGGCTACGCACAGAAAATGTACGAAGACATGCTTTTTGATGAATACACAACTGCAATGACTAAAAATGCCGGATTCGGGCTTGCAGACCAGATGTACCTGCAGCTTTCGGCAGAAGCATAATTTTTATGGAAAGTGAATTTTCAAGATTACAGTTAATGATTGGCGACGAAGGACTTTCGGTTTTGAATAAATCGAAAGTTCTTGTTTTTGGAGTGGGCGGAGTAGGCGGTTACGTTGTCGAGGCCCTTGCAAGAAGCGGAATCGGCCAAATTGACATCGTGGACAACGACACTGTAAGCATTAGTAACATCAACCGCCAGATAATCGCACTTCATTCAACCATCGGACAGCCAAAAGTCCTGGTCTGCCGAGAGAGGATTTTAGATATAAATCCTGAATGTAAGGTAAACGCCTTTAATACTTTTTTTCTGCCTGAAAACTCTTCTCAATTTGATTTTTCTTCCTACGACTATGTAATCGACTGTATCGATACAATAAGTGCAAAGGTTCAGATTGCGCTTATGGCACAGAATTCAAACACAAAGGTAATCAGTTCGATGGGGGCGGGTAACAAGCTCAATCCGCTCGAATTTGAAGTTACCGATATTTATAAAACTTCTGTCTGTCCCCTTGCCCGGGTAATGCGGGGGCTTTTGAAAAAAGCGGGTGTTAAAAAATTAAAGGTAGTTTATTCAAAGGAAAAACCATTTAAACCGGAGCCGTTCGGTGGTGAGCGTGTTCCTGCAAGCTGCGCCTTTGTTCCTTCCGTTGCAGGCCTCATCATCGCGTCAGAAGTTGTAAAAGATTTATTGGCAGCGGGCACACCCGTGAGTGTCATTCCCGCATCCGCTTTGCTTTCAGGGGATTAATTTTTCGGAAATCCTGATGAAACCTGATTGTCCTTTAAAAATGCCTCAACCGGTATGTTCAGTAATTCAGAAATTTTTTGAGCAGAGTATTTCCCATCAGCAAGGAGAGCTTTTGCATTTTTAATTGCGGTTTGGGCAGCGCCCTGCAAAAGGCCCTCTGCAATACCTTCTTTTTTTGCGGCGCGTGTTAAATCTCTGTCGTGCAAATTCATAGCGGCGTAATCCCTCCTGAAAATCTCATTATCCTTAATCTTCTCAACCAAAACTGACAGTCTGTTTGAGAAATCATCTATTCCCGGTTCGTTTGTGTAAATGAAATGAAGGAACGATTTGATTTTCTCGTCCTTTTCTTTTTCGTATGCACTTGCATTATAAATGACCTTGAGCGATTTGTCATCTAAATTCACGATTTGGTTTTCCTCGCACATGTTTTTGAATGTGTAGCATGGAAGCCCGTAAAAGTTTTTGTTTTCATCTTTGAACGGATCATGCTTGCAGATGAAAAGAATATAGCTGTCTTTCAGTTCTGAATAATCATGACCTTTTATAAGACTGTCCATGTCAATCATACTCTGATAATATCGCGTACGCTTTCCCAACGCTTCCTGGGGGTAAGACTGGAGTTCAACATCGATAATTTTGTCAGTGTCCTTGATATAAACATCGAGCCTGACTCCTTTGGTCGTGTAGTAGGGGGCGATTGTCTTTTCGACTTCTGGGTATTCGATATGATTTACGCGGAGGTGCAAAAGTCGCTCAATAAGTTCTGCGCAAATCTCAGGGTCGCGCAAAACAGCCTGGAACATGCCGTCGTCTGTGAATGTGAGTTCGTCAACCGGCTTTGGGTGGAAAATAGATTCTGTCATAAAATCTTCCTTTCAGTGAGATAAAGACACGACTGTGTCTTAGTCCAACTGCCAGTTCTCAGAAGACTTGTGGTAAATACCGTGCAGAGAGCGAAAGTAAGATGTTTCAATAAACTGGGAAAATATGTTTGATCTGCAACTTTTACATTAATAAAGCTAGTAAAGATTATAGCGGAAGTCAAGAAAAAAAACGATGTGCACGTGCATGTCATTCCCGCGCAGCGACGCTGCATCTCATTCCCGTGCCCTTGTAAAATATTTATGTAATTTGTAAACTCTGGTATACAAATTACATAAAAAGCGCTATAATATCGGTATGGTTGTAGAACGAAATATAAAGAACAAAGTGCTGAATCTTCTGGATGTTTTTCCTGTCGTAACTGTCACTGGCTGTCGTCAGTGTGGAAAATCTACGCTTTTACGGAACATTCTTCCGGATTATTCCTATGTTTCCCTAGAAGACCTTGATATTCGACAGATGGCAAAAGAGGACCCAAGGCATTTTATCTCACTGTACAAAAACAAGACGATAATTGACGAAATTCAGCAGGTTCCTGAGCTTCTTTCATACATACAGACTCATGTTGATACTGTTAATGAAAATGGAATGTATGTTCTTACGGGAAGTCATAATCTTCTTTTAATGCAGTCTGTAAGCCAGAGTCTTGCCGGCAGAACTGCTCTTTTAACGCTGGCACCATTTTCTGTTTCGGAGTTGAAAAAAAACTCCCTTTGTCCGCCGACAATAAACGAAATTCTGTATAAGGGGTCTTATCCTAGAATTTATGACAAAAAAATCAGTCCTGCTGATTTTTATCCTTCCTATATCAGTACCTATGTAGAGCGGGATGTTAGGATGATTAAAAATATAACTGACCTTGCAGCCTTTACGCGCTTTCTGAAATTATGTGCCGGACGGTGTTCACAAATTTTAAATGTCACTTCACTTGCTGAAGATGCAGGAATCACAAGGAAAACTGCGGAAAGCTGGCTTTCGGTTCTAGAAACAAGCTATATAATTTATCTTCTAAAACCCTATTACAAAAACTATGGAAAGCGGATTATAAAAAATCCAAAATTGTATTTTTATGATACGGGTCTTGTTTCTTCTCTTTTGAATATTACAAATGGTTCTCAAATTGAAGTCTTTTATATGCGGGGAGCTTTATTTGAAAACTTTGTGGTTTCTGAACTTTTAAAACGCCGCCTTTTTGCAGGAAAATCTGATGAACTTTATTTTTGGCGTGATTCAAATGGCGTAGAAATAGATGTTCTTGAAGAAGATGATCAGCAACTATTTGCCTACGAAATAAAATCTTCAGAAACAATGAACACTGCTTTTTTTTCAAATATAAAAAAGCTTAAAGATGCTGCGGATTTATCTTTTAAGAACACTGCCGTCATCTATGGCGGAGAAAAAAGCTTTCCAGCCTCCGACTCTTCAGGAGCATACATTTCATGGAAAGATTTATGCTGATAACTTTTCTATAATTTCATTGCCGCTCAGCGACGGTACCTAGCGGCCCCGAAAAGTCAGGACACGACTGGGAGTTGTTTTATAATAAAATATTTACAATGCGCCCGCCCTGTAAAACCAATCCCCAAATATTGTCAGCGCTATGATTTTTAGCTAAAATATAAGAATGAATAACATTCAATTTCCGGACGATTTTAACGGAGTTCACATACATTTTGTCGGAATCAAGGGAACCGGAATGGCCGCCCTTGTGGAAGTTTTAGCTGCCCGCGGTGCAATAATCACTGGAAGCGACGTTTCCGAGCGTTTTTACACTGACGAAATCCTTGATAAATTGGGTATCAAAGCCAGGGATTTTTCCGAATCAAACATTACGGATTCAATTCAATATGTAGTTTATTCAAGTGCATATAACCCGGGTACCAATCCTGACCTTAAGGCCGCTGCCACAAAAAAGATTCCTATGCTTTTGTACAGCGAAGCCCTCGGCGCAATCAGCCGTACCGCTTACAGTGTGGGAGTCTGCGGAGTTCACGGAAAAACTACTACCACAGGGCTCTGCGGAACTTTAATCGCTTCAACTGATCTGCACGCACAGGCACTTGCCGGAAGTATTATTGCTTCTTTCGGCTCATCCTGCGTAATGACAAATTTTGACGGTAACGACAAAAAAGATGATAAGCGCCATTATTTTGTAGCAGAAACCTGCGAGTACCAGCGTCACTTTATGGCGTTTTCGCCGCAGAAAATCATTCTGACTTCGGTAGAAAGTGACCATCAGGATTATTATCCGACTTTTAAAGATATCCAGAACGCATTTGTTGATTACATCTGCCTTCTTCCACAAAACGGTCAGCTCATTTACTGCGCAGACGACAATGGCGCCGTAGAAACAGCCCGGATTGCTCATTCAAAACGCCCCGACATTCAGCTTGTGCCATACGGAGTTAACGCAGAAGGCAGTTACAAACTTACCTTTGGCCGTGTTGCTGCAGGAAAGCATTATTTTACGGTGGGCAATTACGGCGAGTTTACAATCTGTGTTCCGGGAGATCATAACGTTCGTAACGCAACAGCGGCTTTTGCACTTTCTGTTGAATTATTAAAGACTGACGGCAAAAATCCGTCTGATTATTTAACAAAACTCAAAGACGCATTGACCCGGTTTGCAGGCGGCAAGCGCCGCAGCGAACTTGTCGGCCGCGCAAAAACTCCTTCCGGACAGGAAGTGATTTTTATCGACGATTACGGTCATCATCCAACAGCAATCAAAACAACACTTGCAGGATTCCGTGAGTTTTATAAGGGGCACAAAATCATTGTGGATTTTATGAGCCATACTTATACCAGAACTGCCGCCCTGCTTGAAGAATTTGCTTCAAGTTTTGAAAGCGCAGACACCGTAATTATCAATAAAATTTATGGAAGTGCCCGGGAAAAGGCAGACGAAACTTCCGTTACCGGAAAAATTCTTGCAGAACATGCTGCCAAATACCACAAAAATGTTTTGTATGCAAAAGAGTTTGACGAAGCCGCACTTCTTGCAAAAAAGCTTCTGGAAGAGCCTAGCGGAAAAGAATATCCGGATGGTTATCTGTTTGTAACAATGGGAGCAGGGGATAACTGGAAGGTTGGCACAAAATTAATTGAATTATTGAAATAAGCGAGATAAACAAAATGAACAGCATGACAGGATACGCCTACAGGGAAGAAATTGTAGACAACACACAAATCAGCGTAGAAATCAAATCCGTAAACAACCGCTTTCTGGACTCGAATATCAATCTGCCTTCTTTTTTGAATCCGGTTGAACAGAAAGCCCGCGCACTTGTAAGCGAAAAAATTGTCCGCGGCAAGGTTGATGTAAATATCCGCGTAAAGGATCTGAATTCAACTGCAAAGGTTAATCCGGACCCCGTAGCCGCAAAAGAATATTTTGATGCAATTTCTCAGGTGGCACTTGCCCTGGGAAAAAAGGCCGATGATATTCCCCTTTCCCTGATAGTAAATCAGGTCGGTGTTTTAAACATCACCCACGAATACGACGCAGAAAAATACTGGTCAAAAATTGAACCCATATTCAATTCAGTTCTGGAACAGTTTATAAGTGACAGGCAGCGTGAAGGGGCAAACCTCAAAAAGGATCTTCTTGCAAAACTTGATGTTCTGGATAACTGTGCCGCCTTTTTTAAGGAATGGCAGCCAAAAATGGAACAGAAGTTCAAGGAACAGATTACAACCAGGTTTAATGAACTTTTGGGCGACCATGTGGACGAAAACCGCATTATGGGCGAAGTTGCCGCAATGCTTGTAAAATACACGATTAATGAAGAAATCGTCCGTCTGCACAGTCATTTGCAGGCTTTGAGAAAAGAATTCAACGATAATCCGGTTCCCGGAAAGCGAATTGACTTTATCTGTCAGGAAGCAAACCGCGAAATCAACACAATCGGAAGTAAAAATCAGTTTACGGAAGTAGGGGCTATGATTGTTAATGCAAAAGACGCCCTTGAAAATATCCGCGAACAGAGTAAAAATGTAGAGTAGGTTTGGAGAAAATATGTTAAGAATTGCAATCAGTGGAAAATCAGGCTGCGGAAACACAACAGTAAGCGGCCTTCTGGCAAAAAAACTTGGAATTACACTCATTAATTATACTTTCCGTCAGCTTGCCGCAGAAAAGGGGCTCACCCTTGCACAGGTAATCGAAAACGCAAAAACTGACGACTCTTATGATGTTTATGTAGACAAACATCAGGTTGAGCTTGCAATGGCAGAATCCTGCGTTCTGGGCAGCCGTCTTGCCATCTGGATGCTCAAGGAGGCCGATTTAAAGGTTTACCTGATAGCAAGCGACGAAGTCCGTGCAAGCCGCATTTTTAACCGTGAAGGCGGGGACCTTGAACAGATTAAGGAGTTTACACAGATGCGCGACAGGGAAGACTCAGGACGCTACAAAAAACTTTACAATATCGACAACACAGACTACGACTTTGCCGACCTAAAAATCGACACTTCAAAATACAATCCTGACCAGATAGTAGATATCATCATTGATGAACTTAAAAAGCGCGGCCTGGTAAAATAAAGATAAAAAAACGGAATACCGCCCCCGGCACAGTTTTTCTGTCAGCTGAAAACAAATATAATTTTTCTCATTTATAAACTTTACAAGTTTAAAATATCCTTATTGTGTATTATAATTTGTTGATATATCAGACAACAGGGGTATTTATATGCGTTTAACAAAAAGTAATTCATTAATCAAAGTTGTTTTTCTCGGGCTTCTTTCCCTGGGCTTTCTAGCCTGCGATAACTTTATTACCGAATCTCAGGTCAAAAAAGAAATTGAAGATGCAATTGCTTATGCAAATTCGTCAAATATTACTGTTACCGTTTCTCCACTGAACAATCTGCAGGGGCAGGTAACAACAGGTAGCGTAGTAACTGCAAAAATAGGTTATCCATTTACGGTAAACTTTGTGGTAGATGATGCATATACCTTTGGCGGATGGGCAGCTTATTCGAATTTTACTTCCATTACAGATACTCCTTTATCAGATGAATATATTGAATTTTCAGATGAGGACGGAAAAGGTCCTGGCAAAAGTCTTAAATGTTCAGTAACTATAAAAAAGAAAATTGAAAACATTTACATTGTTCCTCTTTGCGGCAGTAAACCGGCAGTTACACTTACAGAACCTCTTGCTGCAGAAAAAGATGTAAGCATAACAACACCTCTAAAAGTTACTTTTAATAAAAAAATGGATTTATCTTCTATTTTGAAAAAAGATGAAAACGGCAATGTAACAGGTTTTAAAAACTTTAAAGTCATTTATTCAAAATCAAATGATGATGGCGAATCTGATTCAAATGGTGATATAACCGATTATTTTGATGCACCAAATACTGTGCTTAAAAAAAATGGAACACAGATTGTAATTCCTTTCAAAAATAAACTTGATTCTACAAAGTGGCTCCCTGCTGCCTCTTATATAACGGTAGAACTTGGGGCAAATCTTTCTGCAGATACTTCCGAAGGAGGGGCTGTACTTGATACCACATTCGCATGGACCTTTGTCACAGGAACTACAGCAGATGTGAAAGGCCCTGCAATCAAATCCTCTGCTTTAGCATTAACGAATGGAACTTCTGAAAAAACATTGGAGCAAAAAACTTGGAATGACTGGGCAGATTTTCAGAATTATCGTGTAGCAGCTGATTACAATTCTTTTAAATACAGTATTACAGCAGATGACTCGTTAACAGGAGACACCGGAGTTTTGCGATATGAAGTTATTCAGCGGCTTATGTATGCAGATAAAGGTGCTAAACTTCCAAATGGTACAGTTCTTGCAACGGCAACTCAGTTCTTCAATAAAAATGGTGAATGGAATGATGTTTTGGGCTGTTCTAAAAATGATTTTGAAGTGGCCACAGAAATTGACGGCAATGAGAGTGGTGTTGAAAACAAAGTTATTTTATTAGATGAACTTTTTGCAAAATATTCAACGGACGGTATTTATCAGATAACACTTACAGCAGTTGATGCCCTTGAAAACTATAGTGATGTTCCTGCAACCTTCTATTTTGTCCGCGATACAACATCACCTTGTTTTAGTACAAACCTGAATAATATAAGTGTAAACGGCGGCTTTGTAGTTTCGGAAGGAACCGTAAACGGCAGATATGCAACGGCTGGAAAAGAAGAAATCACTTTTGTTCCTAAGAAAACAATTATTGATGAAGGACTTTTCAGTGTAAATGGGAACTCTTTGCAGACCGCAAGTAAAACAGTCGACTGGAAAATAAGTTTTTCTACCTCTTCTACAGAAGATACTCACTCCGTTTCTTCTGAATATTGCAATGCCAATTCTGATACCGGGCTAACTCTTACTATTTCAGATTTGAGTACTACACAAACCTATTATCCATGGTTTTACTTCCGCGATGATTTAGGAAATGAAAGTGCAGGAGAGTGCCTTTCAAGCCAGCCGGTTTATGTAGATGCTACGGCTCCGGTTATTAATGTTGCCTGCGAAAGTGAGACTGCTGTTATTTCAGATGAAGGGGACACTGTAATTATTTTTACAGATATTGCACAACAAATTAAAATTGAAATTAGTGATTCACTGAGCGGTGTTGCAAGTAAGAGTGTAACAGTTGATGATGTGGCTGATTATTGGAATGATGAGATTACAGTTGATATTAATAAAACTTATACGTTTACAGTTTTTGATAATGCAGGAAATTCAAGCTGTAAAACTTTGAATTTTAAGAATAAAACTTTGTATTCGCCTGTTATTTCTGGTTTAAAAGTTTGGGATACTTCTGAAGGAAAGATAAGTGATTCAAAAACAATGCAATTATACGCTGGTTCTAATGGACAAAGAAGCGACGCATCAAAATATACTTGTACATTTGAAAACTTTAGCGGTTTAACTAATGGTGATGTTACATTTACTTTTTACGCAAAATCATCAAGCTCTGATCCAGATGCTTATTTTGGCGAAAACGGTATAGTATTTGATGATTCTATAAAAGTTCTATCTTATACTGTGTATGAAGCAACAGAAGAAAATTCTGAGTATTCAACAACTTATTCTGTTTTGCTAGATGAAAATAATAGTTCTTCAAGTACAAAAAATTATCTTGATATTCCAAAAAACACAATCCAGGGAGTTATTTATTGCGAAGTACGATGTATGATGGATAAAGAAAAATTTAAACAATGCAATTATAGTGACCGAATAGCTTCTGCAAATGTTTTAAATTTAACTGTTTTAAATAATTTATGTTCTTCTTCTGCAACTACAAGCATCTGTCTTGATTCTGTTCCTCCTAAACCTAAAGAATATTTTAATGGAACGACTAAAATAACATATAAAGCACATGAAGGTGAAGAAAATGCTTATGATATAACTTTAGTAATACGAGATAATACTTCCCTTTATATTCCACTTCCATATGGAAGCATAACAGGAGCTATTAACGAAAATAATGAACTTAAGGGAACGGGATATTCTTCAGGTTACAGAACCATTTACAATTATGCTTACTGTATTACAGCAAATGGAAACCATGGCTCAGTTTATAGTAATAGAAAATATTATTACTCTGGTTCCTATTATGATTCTATTCTGAATGCATGTAATGGCGACAAATATAAGATATACGATATATTAGGTAATTATTCAACTTTTTATATTTCTGTTATTACAGACAATGTGGGGCCTGAAATAAAGATTTCTGACAATGCAAGAAAGAATGAAAATGGTAATTATTATGTACGGTACCTTACTAATGATCCTGTCTACGTTTCTTTTAAGGATTTTGCAGATGAGGATGGAACTAATAATGGAATTGGTTTTAGTAAATGTAAATATACAAAAGATTCTGTTTTATATTGGGTTTATGATGATACTATAGAATTAAGTTCTACAGGTACTTATGAGTTTACAACTTATGATATAATCGGAAATCAAAAAACTGTAACATTTTCATTAAACGAAGATACAACTGCTCCTACAATCGAAATTGTAAATATTGTACCTTACCATATAACGTTATATAGTGTCGGCACTGAAACTGTGATTGATAAATATGGTATATCAGATGGAACTACACAACTTTCAGATTATGGTCAACTTTATCAGAAAAATGTTAATTTAAGAGTAACAGATGGTGTAAATACAAATTATGCTTCTGGAACAGCTTCTATTATTTTTAGGATAACAGAAACGGGGTGCGGTATAAAAGAAAATGGAATAACTCTTACAGGTCAGAGTTTCAACAAAATTCCAAGTGGAGTTGTGAGTGGTACTCTTACAAATGCAGATAAGTGGGCATATACTGCAGCTTCTTTAACAGATCAGGGACTTACAATAACAGTTACAGACCAGTTAGGTAATGTGGGACGCAAAACTGTTACTAATAGTGAGTATCCAGTAGATGGAAAAACACCTCATGTAAAGAAACTGGAATCGAAGGATATTAGTAACGTAAGAGTGAGATGTCTGAATAATAATGATTATTCATCTTTTGGTGTTTATATGAGACAAGGTAGTAATCTTACTCAAGCAAGTTTTGCTTTAACATTTGAAGATTTGGAATCAGGATTGAATCCGAATTGGACAAGTGCATACTGTCCAAGAAACAGTGGAGTAAATTATAATAGTAATGCTCCAACTTGTGCAAGTCGTTCTACGCCTTACACTAATGGAAGCACTTTAACATTGGATGGTTCTGCAAATGGAACTGATTATTATTTTACAGCACAAGATAAATGTGGGAATTTTGTTAATATTACAGTAACAGTTTACACAGAAGATTATTACTATTCTAGTAGTTCATATCAAAATGCAAACACATCATGGACTCATCCATAATTGTTGATGACTTACCCTAGATGGGGACTAAGATAATGATTAAAGAATTAAAAAAGTTGTGCGTTTGTTTTTTCATCTGTATATTTTTTTGTTTAAGCTGCAAGACAGAAGTAACAAAATATATTCAATCAGAGTCGGAACACACCAGTATTGTCTGGAAAGGTTCTTTTGCCAGTGCAGATGAAATAGAAAATCCCCAGTATCTTTGGGCCTATTATAATACAACTGATGGATGTTCATATATTTACGACGGTGAAAAATGGACATTGTTAACTGCTGCCGGCAAAAATGGAGCAGATGGCCTTGACGGGCAAAACGGAACTGATGGTACAAACGGAACTGATGGCTCGAACGGAACAAACGGCAAAAATGCCCGGGTAGTTATTCTTTATGTATTAAATGGGGGAATTCTGCCTGAGAGCGCACCTTCAATTTATAGTTACGGCACTCCTGTTGAATTGGAAGAGCCTGTTTTTGAGCCGTATAATTTTGAAGGCTTTTATTATGAGGCTGATTTCTCAGGAAAAAAAGTTACTTCACTGGATGATGATTACGCCTATGGCAAAGTGCTTTATGCCAGGTGGGGCTATAAAATTACTTTTGACGACAATTATACCGGTGGTGCATTAAACACTCTAGAATATTACGATATTGATTCGGTTAATAATAGTTTTAACACTCCAGTAAGAACCGGCTATACATTTTTAGGCTGGTACAACAATCCGAATTATGATGAACAGATTGACTGTTGGAACACCAACGATAATAAAGGCAATGTGACTCTTTATGCCAAATGGAAAATAAATGAGTATACGATTACATATAAAGACGATTATGGCCTTTCTCCCGAGCCTGTAAAAGTTGAATATAATACAATTCTTGACAAAACATATTTCCCGGACTTGTCCAATGATGACTATCGTTTTATTGAATGGAAGACAGATGATTCTACTGTCGGTCCTGGTTATGTAATAACTGACGATGTTGTTTTTACAGCAGTCATTGAATCTTTAATTTTTAAGGTGACTTTTATTGGAGAAAGTACTTCTTATATAATTGGAACATTGCGTAATAATGTCGAAAAGACTTGGACTTTTAAAGCTCACTTAGGAGATTCATTAAATGCAAGTGAACTTGTAAAATCGGTTTTTGATGATATTGGAATCAGCGATTACGAGATTGGTGATTATGGTTGGGGTTATTATTATGACAAGAACTTTCAAATTTTCATTTTTGGTGATAAAAGTATAGTTGATGATAACTTCATTACAAGTGATACTAATTTCTCTGTGTTAACAGTACCTTCGATGTATTTTGGTTATGAAATTTATTATACAACAACCGATGTAATTGATTGTTATGTAGGTTTAAGTGCAAGTGAAACAACTGTAAGAGATCTCTACGATGAGGAATTATTATGGATTCCTGGTTATCCTTACGGTTCATTTAACTATGGTATAGGAGCTAGTGTTTTTTTAGATGAAATCGAGTGCGATATTTGGCAAGCTTGGGATATTGATGAATCCGAATCCTCTTTTTTTCAACTCGGTCAACCTTTTACTGACCCGATGAATACCTATTGGAAACATCTTTTTTTATCTTATCGGATTTCTTTGAGTGAATTTGAAAATGGTCCTAAAAAATGTTATGGAGTTACATATGGTGGAGAACATTGGTTTTTAATTCCAAAACAAAAAGATGATAAACTGATTCCTCTTAAAGAAGATATTTTTGGCGGTGGTGGAGGACTTGACCCTGACTCCATTCCAGAAGGCTATTATTATGATGTAACTTTTCCCTGACCCAAAGTAATGTAAAAAAACTAGCGTAGCAAAAAAACTCAATCTATGCTATTATTTTTGATATGCAGGAATTAAAGCGTTTTCCTATCGGCGTGCAGGACTTTGAGCGCCTGCGCAATGACGGTAAGTATTATGTAGACAAGACAGACCTCGTTTATAAAATGACTCACACGGACGACTATTATTTTTTAAGCCGTCCCCGCCGTTTTGGAAAGTCGCTTCTTGTAAGCACTCTCAAATGCTACTTTGAAGGCCGCAAGGATTTGTTTACAGGTCTTGCAATTGAAAAACTCGAAACCGAGTGGAAAAAGTATCCGGTCTTGCACATTAGTTTTGCAATAAATAAATATGTTGATTTTAGGACTCTACAGATTGTCCTGAATTCACAGCTTTGTGAGTGGGAAAAAAAGTACGACATTACAAAAAACAGCGAAGCCCCGGGCGTCCGCTTTGCCACAATAATAAAAGAAATTCACGCCAAAACCGGCATGCAGCCGGTAGTTCTTGTTGATGAATACGATGCCCCTCTTTTAGACAGCATGGATAACCCGGAACTTCAAAACACACTTAAGCAGGAAATGCGGAAATTCTTTTGTCCTTTAAAAGACCTCAGCGGAATAATCCGTTTTGTGTTTTTAACGGGAATCAGTAAGTTCAGCCAGCAGAATTTTTCTAGTGAGTTAAATAACCTGAAAGTTATCACGATGGACGATGAATTTTCTTCTATCTGCGGAATTACAGAAGAAGAACTTTTTACCCAGATGAAGCCGGAAATCCAGGCTCTTGCAGAAAAACAAAAGCTTACTTATGAAGAAGCATGTGAAGCTCTCAAAGCCCAGTACGATGGCTACCATTTTAGTGAAAACTCACCAGATGTCTACAATCCGTTCAGCCTCATAAATTCCCTTGCAGACAAAAGTCTTTCTAATTACTGGTTTGCAACCGGCACTCCAACAATCTTAACAAAACTTATAAGCAAGTACGATATGGAGCCTAAGGATTTTGACGAGGGGTTTGCCGCAACGCAAGAAATGTTTGATGCTCCGACAGAAACTGCAACTGACGCAATTCCAATGCTTTATCAAAGCGGCTACATTACAATAAAAGATTATAAGAACGGAAAATATACCTTACAGTTTCCCAACAACGAAGTACGCTTTGGATTTTTAAAAAGCCTCATGCCGTATTGCGGGATTAAACAATCTTAATCTTACATTTTGTTTGACTGGCTTCGGTACATCAGAAGTAGGGGAACGCTTCTTTAAACAAAAAAAAACACTTTTCACAAATCTGTGAAAAGTGTTTTTTTGTCTATCGGTTTTGCGGTTTACAGATTAGTATTTGCTTTCTGCGTAGCCGATCCAGCCTTCGTTTTCGATGAGGGCTTTTTCAAATCCTTCAAGTTTGAAAGGGTAACTTTTAGAAAGTGAACCTGCAATGAGTTTTACTTTCCATGTGCCGTCTTCTTTCTGTTCAATTTTACATTCGCAGTCCTTGTCACCAAAAGAACGGAACATGTCATCGATGTCTTTCTTAGGCATATCAAGTGCAAGAAGACCGCAGTTATACATATTCTGACGGAAAATGCGGGCAAAGTTTGGTGCGATTACAACATAAATGTCGTTTACTTCCAAAGCCCATGGAGCGTGTTCACGGCTTGAACCGCATCCAAAATTCTCTCTTGTGATAATCACTTTCTTTCCAGGAACATCTCGTCTTGCATCAAAACCGTCAAGTTTCAAATCTTCAAGAAGATATGGCTTGAGAGCCTGCTTAGAAATCTCAGTAAGATACTTAGCAGGAATAATTTCATCTGTGTTGATGTCTGAGCGATCCAGGAAGAGTACATTTCCACCAAAAGCTTTCATTTTTTACCCCTTATAGAGTTCTGAATTTGTTATAGTTCCTGCAATAGCTGTTGCTGCTGCAGAGGCAGGGCTCATAAGATGAACCATTCCGCCTTTTCCCATTCTACCATTAAAGTTGCGGTTTGTGGTAGAGGCACAAACTTCGCCTTCTGCCAGAACACCGTTTGACATACCGAGACATGCACCGCAGGTCGGGTTTGTTACACAGAATCCTGCTTCAATGAATGTCTGGATAATGCCTTCTTCAAGAGCCATTTTGTAGATTTTTGGTGTAGCAGGGCTTACAATTCCGCGTACTCCGTCTGCAAGGTGATGGCCTTTAAGAACTTTTGCTGCGATACGAAGGTCACTTATACGGCCGTTTGTACATGAACCGATGTAAATCTGGTCAACCTTTGTTCCCTTCATATCAGAAATCTTTTTAATCTGGTCCGGTTTGTAGTTGATTGTACAAACTGGTTCAAGATCAGAAAGATCAAGTGTATAAACTTTTTCATAAACAGCGTCGTCGTCGTCACGCCATTTTGCATAATCGGCGAGAGCTGCTTCTTTTGTTTTGTATTCGTCTTTGATAAATTCCCAGAGGTAGTCAACTGTTTTTTCGTCCGGGAAACAGATTCCGCTTGTACCGCCTGCTTCAACTGCCATGTTGCAGAGAGTCATGCGTTCTTCCATGCCAAAGTTGTCTACTACAGGACCTGTAAATTCAACAACGCAGTTTGTAGCGCCGTTTACACCGATTTTACCGATCAGATAAAGGATAACGTCTTTTGCGTAAACGCCTTCCTTGAGTTTTCCGTTAAGTACGAATTTGATTGATTTTGGTTCACGGAATGAACAAACTCCCTTCAAAATTCCTACTTCAAGGTCAGTTGTTCCTACACCTGCTGCAAATGCACCAAATGCACCGTGTGTACAGGTGTGGCTGTCTCCCATGATTACTGTATAGCCTGGGCGTACAAAACCTTTTTCAGGGAAGATTGCGTGGCAAACACCGTTTGAACCGATATCAAAAAAGTCTTTTACGTTGTTGCGGCGTGCCCAGTCACGGAGAATTTTACCCTGAGTTGCTGTTTTGCTGTCTTTTGCTGGTGTTACATGGTCAATTACTGCTTTAATCTTTGTCGGGTCAAATACACGGTCCTTACCGCGTTCCATCAGGTCGTTGATTGCAACAGGAGTTGTAATTTCGTGACAAAATACTCTGTCGAGCTTGAGAACATATGTTCCAGGAAATGGACTTTCTACAAGATGAGAATCAAAAATCTTCTGAGCTATTGTTTTTCCCATTTTTAGTACTCCTAAAGAAATTTAGTATTTTTAAACTATTCTAATCACTTTTATTCTTATATTCAAGTATCAGAGCCCTTTATTTACAACGTTTACAGGCTTTCCGGCGATAAATGAATTCAAGTTGTCAAAAGCAATGTCAAATAATCTTTGTCGTGTTTCTTTTGGTGCCCAGGCGATATGTGGTGTGATTACGCAGTTTGGAGCCGTAAGCAGCGGACAGTTTTTGTCCATCGGTTCTGTCAAAACTACATCGGCACAGTACATTGCGATTTTCTTTTGAATCAATGCTTCTTTTACGGCATTTTCGTCAACAAGGCCGCCGCGGGCTGTGTTTATAATTACGGCACCTTTTTTTAGAAGAGAAAGTGTCTGTCTGTTTACGAGATTTTTAGTTGAATCAGTGAGAGGGGCGTGCAGGCTCAAAAAATCGCTCTGCTTAAAAAGTTCTTCTTTGCTTACAACTTCTTCGCCGCCTGTAAATGAATCAGGATTGTGCGTGCAGATAATTACGCGCATTCCGAAGGCATGGGCGATTTTTGCAACTTTTTGTCCGATTGAACCAAAGCCGAAGATTCCGAGGGTTTTTCCGGTAAGTTCAGTGAGACTTGAATTCCAGTAACAGAAATCAGGAGAGCGTGTCCAGTCTCCGTTTTTAACGGAAGTCGCGTGTGAAGCAACCTGATTTGAATAATTCAGGATAAAGGCAAAAACATGCTGTGCAACCGAATCTGTGGAGTAGGCAGGAATATTGGTAACGGTAATGTTTTTCTTTGTGCACTCGGCCAGATCTACTACATTATAGCCTGTAGCAAGTACGCCGATATATTTGAGTTTTGGACAGGAATCCAGAATTTGTTTTGTAATTTGTATTTTGTTTAGAAAAATAGCGTCGCTGTCGCCGATTCTCTGGATAACCAGATTAGACGGCGTGCGCTCATAAACTGTCAGGTCTGCAATTTTTTTGAACTTATCCCAGCTCAAGTCGCCGGGATTAGCCGCATGACCATCCAGAACAGTTAATTTCATTATCAGCCGCCCAAAACTTCTACATTTGCACTGGCAATTGCAGCGTTGATTGCGTCTTCGATTCCGGCAACGCCTTCATCAAAATCAACTAGAACCTGTGCTTTAGAAGCATTAGAGGCGCAGCTTGTAACTCCGGCTACGGCGTTTACTGCTGCATTTACTTTAGAAGCAGTGTCATCATCAAAGAGACCTGCAACATATATTTTCTTTTGCATAAGATTAGACTCCCAGCATTTGTTATAAACAGAGTATTAAAATTATAACCAATACTAATCTTTTATTCAAATAAAATTGTATTAGAATTGGATTTTTTTTAGAAAATTATTCCTCTGAGCGGGCCAGTTTTTTACCGTCGGCTATTTTGTTCTTTAAAGTTTTACCTAGCTGTCCGCAGGCACCGCCGATTTCGCGGCCGCGCCGTGTGCGGAGGGTAACGTTCAGGCCGGCAGCCTCGAGTTTTTTTACAAAGTTCCTGCATTCGTTGTTTGAAGGCTCTGAAAATGGCAGTGTTTCAACCGGATTCCAGGGAATAAGGTTGATGTTTACGTTTATTCCGCGTGAAAATTCTATCATGTTTTTAGCACTTTCTTCCCCTGTGTTTGTGTCGTGGAGAAGGGCCGCTTCAAGGGTAACGCGGCGTCCGCTTTTCTGGGCGTAATAGTCGATTGCCTTACGAAGTTCCTGGAGCGGGTTGTTTTTTGTAACCGGCATGAGTTTTAAACGCAAATCCGGGTCGGCCGTTGTAAGGGAAACTGCAAGGCGGATATTTGGCCCGTTGTCTGCAAGGTCGTAGATTCCGCTGATTACGCCTGAAGTTGAAAGTGTGATTCTTCTTGAAGAAAGGTTTCTTCCGCGCTTGTCGGTTAAAACCTGTATTGCCTTTCGGACTGCATTCAAATTCATCATCGGTTCGCCCATGCCCATAAAAACGATATTGCTTAAGGGGCCGGCGTGTTTTTCAAGAAATAAAAACTGTTCAACAATTTCGGACGGGGTAAGGCTTCTTGCAAGCCCGAGGGTTCCTGTCTGACAGAATGCGCAGTTCATTGCACAGCCTACCTGGCATGAAACGCAGGCAGTTTTGCGTCCTTCGCGGTCTGTTAAAAGTACGGTTTCCACAGCCATGCCGTCTGAGAGGGAAATCTGTAATTTGATTGTTCCGTCGGGATCTTTCAGGACCTTTGACACTGAACAGCAGCGGAGAACAGCCTTCTGTTTGAGTTCTTCTATGAGCTGAGCGCCGATGTTTTTCATCTGGTCAAAGGATTCAACTCCCTTGCCGATCCATTCAAAAATCTGTTTGCCGCGAAAAGCGGGACTTATACCGAGTTTTTCAGTGATTTCTTCCGGCAGAAGTCCCGTAATTGAAATTTTGTCGTCCATACACCTAGTTTAAAGGTTTGTTGTTTACAATCTTTTCCAGCATTTCGTTGATTGCGGTACTCTTTGTACCTGTCTTCTGGAAGTCGTGTAAACATTCAATTGCCTTGTCTTTTTTGTTCATCTTAATGTAACAGTCTGCAAGGTCAATGTAAAGACGGTAGTTTTTGATATCATCGCGGATCAATGCTGTCAGGCGTTCAATTGCTTCGTCGTATTTTCCTTCGCCCTTGCAGATAAGTGCAAGACCAAGTGCGGCGTAAACATCAAATTCAATGTCCATAGCCTTGTTGTAATACTCTGTTGCAGTTTTATAGTCGCCTGTGTTGCGGTAAGCATCGCCTGCGCGTGTTAAAATTACTTTGTTTTTCGGGTCGTTTTTGAGGATTTTATTCCAGTATTCGATTGAACGGTACTGCTGGTTCATGCCGCGGTAGCAGTCAGCAAGGCCAAAGAGAACGTAAAAGTTTTCCGGGTCCATTTCGAGGGCGCGTTCAAAGTATTTAACGCCTTTGTCAAAAGTCTTGAGCTTTCTGTGGCAGTTACCGATTGAAGTCAAAACGCGGATATCAACGGCCTTTTCGTTGATTTCCAGCATTTTTGTCCAGTAGTAAAGCGCGTCCTTGTATTCCTTAAAGTCATAGTGAAGGTGTCCGATACCAATCAGGGCGTAGGCATTGTTTTCTTCCATGTCCAGAACCTTGAGGTACAGTTCTTTTGACTTTTTAAAGTCACGGATTTTGCGGTAAGCATCTGCAACACGTGTCAAAACCGTGATGTTTCTGTCATCGTGAATAAGATACTGTTCCCAGATTTCGATTGCCTTGTGGTACTGGTTTAATGCCTTGTAGCAGTCAGCAAGTCCAAAGAGGGCATAGTTATTGCCCGGATGGAATGTAAGGCATTTCTGGTAATAATCGATTGCTTCCCTGAAGTGGTTCTGTTTGCGTTCGCTGTCTCCAAGACCGACGAGAGCGTAGTTGTTGTTGTCTTCAAGGTTTAATATGCTGTTAAAAGCAGTAACTGCTTCATCTATGCGGTTATCTTTAAGGAGCTGATATCCTTTTTTAGATAATTCTGCGATTTCCTGAGATTTTGTATCTTCCGGTTTTGCTTCGCTTGTAAGTTCAATTGGAATTCCATCTTCCAGCTTGATTTCGTCTGACATTTTTAATTCTCCTTTATTCTTTTACAAGAACCGAAAGTGTTTGAGCCATTTTTTCGTAAATCGGCTCACACTTGTTTTTGTTTTTAGCAAGAATATAGTATTTGAGGGCTTCTAAGGACTGGTTTTTCTTCATGAAGGTGTCACCAACGCGGGTTAAACCGTCAGAATAACCTGTGGTAATAAAAATCCGGCTTGCTTCATTGATTTTTCCATTGTTGAAAAGTTCATTACCTTTTCTGTTCAGCATAACTTTTTGTTCAGATGACAACGCTTGTAAAGGGGAGTCAGTGACTTTTATAAAGCCATCCTGAATCTTGTGGGAATTAACTTCTGAGAGCAAATCTTGTTTTAAATTACGCACTTTTTTCCTTAAACTTAATTTTTCATTGAAAATTTTAACACAAAAAAGACCAAAGTCAAGCAAATTAGCCTTTTTGGAGTTTATTTAGGTGGCTTTTAATGAATTATTATTCTGTTTTTTGTGCTTTTTTGTAAAAGTTTACAATCGAGCGGCCATAGATTCTTTTGTCGGTCAGTACGAGCCCTCCCACCTGTTCCGGGAGTGCGTCCTCTTCAGGATAATGTATCAGGACAGTTCCGTCTTCTGTCAGAAGATCATACTGGTCAACAAACTTAATCAGGTCCTTTCTGAATTTGTAAGGGAAGGGCGGATCAAAGAAAATATAGTCAAACTTGTTTTTGCAGCGTTTTAAAAACAGTTCAACAGCCATAAAGTGGCAGTCGATTTTGATTCCCAGTTCCTTTTCCGTAATTGAAACGTTGTCCAGAACTGTTTTTATTTTGATTTTATCTTTTTCGCACAGTTCAACATGGCTTGCACCGCGGCTCGCGGCTTCGATTGCAATCGTGCCGCTCCCGCTGAACATGTCCAGCCAGCTTTTTCCCGTTAAGTCACCGATTATGGCAAATACGGATTCTCTCATGCGGTCCATGGCAGGGCGGATTACGCCGTCAGGACATTTTATGTTACGGCCTTTTAAAGCTCCTCCGGTAATTCTCATCGACTTGCTCCGGTTGAACCTGTGGTACTGTCGTTTTCATTCATTGCCCAGTAGTATCTGTCGTGAGGAAGGTGCTTGTTTGCCTTTGCATAATCGAATGCTTTCAATCCTGTTGTTGTCATGTATGAGGTCTTTGCCCCATTGTTCAAAAGCCAAGCGATGATTTTTGTATCCTTGTTTGATTCTGCGGCGTACATCAAAGGTGTTTTTCCGTCGTAGGGAGAATTGATGGAAAGTCCCTTGTCCCAGAACAAATCAAGTGTCTGTGTTGAAGCACCGTTTGTGATTGCATAGATGAATGCGGCACGAACTTCACTTTCGGCAGGTGTGTGGCCTGACAAAAGCTGTGCGGTTACATTTGAATTTGAATTGAATCCGGCAGAAAGTCGCAGTGCGCTGATTCCGTAATTGTTTTTGATGTCCGTATCGGCACCGTTTCGGATTAAAGTTTTTGTAACGTTTGCATTTGCCGAAAATCTTGCGGCAAACATAAGTGCCGTCCAGCCGTCATTATCCTGTGCATCGATCACTGCTCCGGAATAAATGAGGTTTTCTACAAGTTTGAGGTCACCGTTTTTGGCTGCCTTCATCAAAGGTGTGCGTCCCTGGAGGTCCCGTCTGTTTGCATCCTCGATGAATGTGTGGTACGGGTCATAGTTATTGTCTTCTACAACCGGTGTATCGTCAGATTCAAGTTCTTCATAGTCGTAGAGGTATGTTTTGTTGAACGGCTTAATCTGCGGCACAGGCTGTATCTTTGATTCAACTGATTCAACCGGAGCAGGGGCAGGAGGTGTTACAACTTGAGGTGTAACCGGTGCCGGTGCGGCCGGAACAGGAGCCATAACATTGCCGTAAATCTGAACTTTTGGTTCAACGGCAGGTTTAACAGGCGCAATGTTTACTTCTTCAACAGTTACGCTTTGGTCTTTTTGTGCTTCTTCAGCAGGAGCTGCGGCTTCAGGCTCATCTGATGATTCATCAGCTTCGCCTTCGATTCTGTTGGCAGCCGGTGTCTGACGGACTTCTTTTGTTTCTTCGTCCAGGTATTCGGCACCGTTCTTGTCGATTTTAATTACGACCTTGCCTGTTTTGACGCGTTTTGTTTCAGGTTCTGCAGGTGCCCCGCTTTCTGAGTCCTGTCCTGCTGTGACTGCACTTGCAACCGGAGCTGCCTGAGATATTACTGCAGAAGCGGCGGTTACGGCCTGGGATTCAGTTGAAGGGGCAGGGGCCTGTTCCGCCGGAACATTTTTTGTAACTTCATCAGGGCTTGATTCGGCCGTGGATTTGGTTTTCTGAGTGTTTTTTGGAGGCGCGTATTTTGTCAGAACGTCTGTAATTTCCTGTTCTCCGCGCTCAACTGCGTAGTCGTATGCGGATTTTCCTTTTTTGTCTTTTTTATTGATACGTGACTTTCTCTGAAAGTTGAATATGGTTCCGGCTTTAACGACTGCGTTTACAACATCCGGCTCGGTTGAATACATTGCGGCGTACATAACGCCTGTCTGGCCGTTTTTGTTTTTCTTTGTCGGGTCTGCTCCCCATTTGAGAAGAAGTTTTATAATTTCGGCATCGCGGTCTTCTTTGAGGGCTGCCATCAGAAGTGTTTCTCCGCTGGGAGAGCGCTTTGAGTTTACAGCTGATGAATATGATTTTAAGAGGGATTTGAGTTCTTTATAGCTTCCTGTTTCGCAGGCTTTGAAAAGTTTCTCTTTTGTAGAAAGTGCCACGGCAGAAAAAGCCATGGTCAGCGCAATAAATGCGGTCAACAATATTTTTTTAGTTTTCATAGTATTAAATTATAACCCTGAGGTTGATAAATCGCAAGGGCACGCCCTGAATTCAACATTGTAAGTTATTGACCTTAAATGCCCAAAATAGTATTATGTTCTAACCCCTTGAGGCTACTTTTGTAGCTTACATTAGACCATAAGGAGACCATACAAAATGAGAAAGTATGAGCTTATGATTGTCTTCTCAACAGAAGAAGACAAATTCAAGGCAAGTTCTGAAGCAGTACGTGCAGTTCTTGCAAAATTTGGTGCTACGATTGACAAAGAAGAATCGTATGGAGACCGTGATTTAACTTACATCATCAACAAACAGAAACGTGGTCGTTTCGTTCTTTTCACAGTAAGTGCAAATCCTGCTAAAATCAGCGAAATCGAAGGTCAGTTCAAATTGACAAAAGATGTTCTTAAATATCTCTTTGTTAAACTTGAAGAAGACAAAAAGAACTAACCAATTCATCGGATAAAGGATTTGATTCAATCTAAAAAAGTTCATCACTTGGAGGTGATTTATGACAGATATTAATCGTGTTGTTCTTGTAGGCCGTCTTGTAAGAGACTTAGGTAATGATCAGCGTGACTTTGCTTATACACCTAACGGACAGGCAAGAGCAAACATTAGTATTGCCGTAAACCGCAGCCGCAAACAGGGTGAACAGTGGGTTGATGAAGCAAATTTCTTTGATGTAACAATTTGGGGAAAAACTGCTGAAAATTTAAAGCCTTATCTTACAAAAGGAAAGCAGATTGCCGTTGAAGGCTATCTCAGACAGGACCGCTGGGAAAAAGACGGTCAGAAGTTCAGTAAAGTAGGCATTGTTGCTGACAGCGTTATGCTTCTTGGCGGAAAATCGGAAAACGGCGGTTCTCAACCGTCTGGGGGTTATACTCCGAAATTCCAGCAGAACAATGGTTACGATTCAAACCCGCAGGCTTCTTACCAGGACCAGGGTGACTCAAATTCTTTTGGCGGTAACGGCGGATACTCAGAAGATATCCCATTCTAATTCTTTTCGCATGAATTGTGCGGACTTATAAAGGAGACTTAATATGTCAGACGAAGTAACAACAAACGAAGTTGAACAGAAAGTAAACGAAACAGATACACAGGGCGCTTCAGACGGACGCGAAGGCGAAGAAAGAGGCGGACGCAAAGGTAAAACATTCTTCCGCAAGAAGGTTTGCCGTTTCTGTGCTAACAAAGCAAAGATCGACTACAAAGATTCAGACGGTCTTAAACGCTTTACAACTGAACGCGGCAAGATTCTTCCACGCCGCATTACAGGTACATGCGCTAAACATCAGCGCGAACTTGCACTCGCTATCAAACGCGCACGTGCAATCTGTCTTCTGCCATTCGTTGCAGAGTAGTTTTATAAAATCTAAAAGTAGCGATCCAACTCCTGGTGACGTTACTTTTTTAATATCAAGAGGAGCTTGAAATGAAAGTTATTCTTTACACAGATGTAAAACATCTTGGAGAAATGGGAGATGTAAAAAACGTTGCTAACGGTTATGCACGCAACTATCTTTTCCCACACATGTTTGCTGTTCCATACAATGCTGAAACTGTAGCATACTTTGAAACACGCAAAGAAGAAATTGAAGCACGCAAAGAGCAGAAACGCAAGGACGCTGCAAGCCTTAAAGAAAAACTCGAGGCTACACTGGTTGACCTTACAATGCCTGCAAGTGCAAACGGAAAACTCTACGGTTCTGTTACAAGCCAGACTGTATCTGATTTCCTTGCTACAAAAGGTTTTGAAGTTGAACGCAAACGCATCGAAATTCCTGGCGTTGCAATCAAATCAACTGGTAACTATCACTGTGTTATCCACCTTTACGAAGCTCAGGTTGCTGAAGTTAAAATCTCTGTAAAGGGACAGGAAACAAACGACAAACCAGCTGAAAAGCCAGCTAAAAAAGCAGAAGCTGCCGCAGAAGAATCTGCACCTGCAGAAGAAGCTAAAACAGAAGCTGCTGAATAAGTCGGTTAGTTTCAGGTAGTTTCCTGAAACAACACAAACCAAAAAAGCCGGATTTATTTCCGGCTTTTTTTGTCAGTAAAAATTGAATTAAGACGGATTTGCTGCTGTCAGAACTTAAAAGAAGGAGTAAAAATTGGATTCATCATTAAAAAATCTTGTTCCACCGCACAATATGGATGCGGAAAAGGCAACTCTTGGTGCCCTGATGTTTGACTGGTCGCCGATTGCAGAAGTTGTTACATATTTACAGCCTGACCATTTTTACTCACAGCAGAATCAGATTATATTCCAGGCTTTTCTGAGCCTTTTCGGGCAGGGAATTACAGGTGACGTTTTAAGCGTTACCAACGAACTTACAAAACATAATTTACTGGACAAGGCGGGCGGTCCATCATATATAGCTTCTCTTGCAAGCGAAGTTACAACAGCCGCCAATATTGAATATTATGCAAAGATTGTCCTGGACTGTGCGACAAGACGTTCTTTGATTAAAATTGCATCAGAAATTCATGCATCTGCATTTGACGAAGGCCGGGAAAGCCGCGCAATTCTCGATGATGCAGAAAAGAAGATATTTGCCCTGACTGATATGGGGCAGACGATTTATATTCATGATATGCACGAAGTTGTAAATAAAACTACAACTTTGATTCAGCAGCATTATCACAACAAGGGTGATTTACCGGGAATTGCAAGTGGAATCGGTGCCCTCGATACAATGACAGGAGGCTTCCAGAATTCGGAACTTTCGATTATCGGTGCGCGTCCTTCTATGGGTAAGACCGCTCTTGCCCTGTCAATGATGGAAAATATTGCAGTTGACCAGAATGTTGCCTGCGGATTTTTCTCTCTGGAAATGTCATTTGAACAGATTGGACAGCGTCTTTTGTCACAGGTTGCCCGTATTTCAGGAAAAAAAATCAGGACAGGTCAGCTTAAAATTACTGAACTGCAGCAGATTAACGATGCGGCAGGCCGGGTTTATGAAGCACCGCTGTACATTGTAGATACACCTAACATGCAGCTTCTGGATCTGCGTGCCATGGCGCGCCGTATGGTTCAAAAGCATCAGGTAAAAATCATCTTTATCGACTATATCGGTTTGATTTCCACACAGAATTCAAGTGCGCCTGTTTATGAGCAGGTTTCTGAGATTTCAAAATCCCTAAAAAGCCTTGCCCGTGAATTGAATATTCCGGTTGTTGCCCTCTGTCAGGTTGCCCGTGATGCCGAAGGTACAGAGCCAAACCTGGCACAGCTTCGAGGTTCGGGCTCAATTGAACAGGACGCCGACGTAGTAATGTTTATTCACCGCGAGCGCAAAAAGGCAGAAGACGGACAGATGGACCCGGTTCAGGACGCAAAACTCATCGTTGCAAAACAGCGTAACGGTCCGATCGGCGATGTTGAACTTTTGTTCCTTTCTTCATTCACAAAGTTCGAAAACAAAGCAGTGGAATAATTTTTATACGTTTGACTTTTACACATAATTATGTGTAAAATAGTGGTATATGGAGGTGTGATTATGGCTTCAAATTTGGCGATAAACGATAATCTCTTGAACAATGCCTTTAAAATCGGCGGTTACAGTTCAAAAAAAGAAACTGTAAATACAGCATTGCAGGAATTTATCCAGAGAAGGAAATCTGAAGAACTTATAAATCTTTTTGGTACTGTAGAATATGATGCCGATTATGACTATAAAAAACTTAGGGCAAGAAATGCAAAATGAAATTCATCATAGTCGACACTTCCGTTTGGTCAAAGGCCCTAAGAAAGAAAAGTCTTTCGGATGATGAAAAGAAAATGATTAATTATCTCGAGAAGATTATTCGTGACGGCCGGGTAATAATGATTGGCGCCATTCGGCAGGAAATTCTGTGCGGCATTTCAGATGAAAATCGTTTTGAAAAGCTAAGGAGCGCTTTAGAAGCGTTCTCCGATTTTGAACTTATGGAAGAAGATTATATAACGGCCGCAAGATATTTTAATAAATGCCGAAGTCACGGAATACAAGGTTCTATGACTGACTTTTTAATCTGTTCTGTTGCAACACATCATAATTTTTCTATTTTTGCTTTGGACAACGATTTTAATCATTACAAAGAATATATTGATTTGGATTTAGTAAAAGAATCTGATTGGAATTTAGAATAATCACATAATAAAGCTTTGTAGCCGACAACGCGGTCAAGCCGCGTTTTTTTTATTTCTTGAATGTTTTACAAAATACTGTACAATATAATTCGTAATATATTACGAAACTTTTAAGGGGTGTATATGATTTCAATAAAACCAGTTTCAGATTTGCGAAATTATAATGAAGTTCTGCAGGATGTAGCAGATGAATCTCCTGTTTTTCTCACAAAAAATGGACGAGGTTGCTATGCGGTGATTTCAATAAAGGATTATGAAAAACTTACAGCTACAAAAACTTTATTTGCTGAACTTAAAAAAGGAGAAGATTCCGCAAAAGAAAAAGGCTGGCTTAGCACAAAAGATGTTCGTATTCAAGACGAGATTTTGTAAGAATCTTGTTTGGTGATAATGAGAACACATAAAAAGGCTTCAAAGCGGATGTCGCGGTCAAACCCCGAAAAAGGAAGAATAGAATATTCCAATATTTTAAATCGGCGGGTCAAGCCCGCCTTATTTATTTAACAGTAGAAAAAATAAGCATATATGTTATAATAAAACTGACCTTGGATGTCACGGAGGTATTGTATGGAATATCCTGCTCTTGAAAATAAATTAAAAACTCTCCCACAGGCTGCAATTGATGAAGTAGCAACTTACATAGATTATGTCTTTTATAAATTTACAACTCCAGAAAAACAGAATCCTAGCGTATCCAAGAAAAAAGGATTCGGTTGTTTAAATGATATACCTTGCAAAATGTCTCCAGACTTTGACGAACCTCTCGAAGAATTTGCGGAGTACATGTAATGTATTTATTGGATACACATGCAATAATCTGGTATGTCTCAGGCAGTAACGAACTCTCTTCAACTGCAAAAAATATCATGGAAACTAAAAGATGTTTCTTCAGTTTTGTATCTTTATGGGAAATTGCAATCAAGCAGGCAAAGGGTATGTTACAGTTTAATATCGACATTCCAAAACTAAAAACTGTCCTTGAAGATGAAGAATTTATTTATCTACCTCCAACAGAATTTGATGCTGAAGCAATAAAAAAATTGCCAGATATTCATAAAGATCCTTTTGATAGATTATTAATTGCTCAAGCAACTGAAAACAATTTAACAATTGTAACAACTGACTCAAAAATTCCACAATATAATGTAAAAACAATCTGGTAAATAAAAACACAACCTAACAAAGTTTCGTAGCCGACAGCGGGGCAAGCCGCGCCACCGTTTAAGTGCGTTGTTATACGCACAGCTAACCCCCTTAATCTAAAAGATGAGGGGGTTAATTCTTAATATACAGCAATGACAAAAAGCAAGTATTCAAGCTACTTGCTCTTTTTATAATGTACGCTATAATGTACATAAACGGAGGTACATTATGAAAGCGATGAATGCAACAAAAGCCCGTGCAAATCTTTTTAAAATTATGGCTTTTGTAAATGAAAATTCACAACCTTTGACCCTCACTAACTCAAAAGGAAAGAATGCTGTTCTTATCGGTGAAGATGATTGGAATGCCATTCAGGAAACAATGTATTTAAACTCTGTTCCAGGCATGACAGAATCTTTGCTAAAGGGCAAAAATACTCCTCTAGAAGATTGCCTTTCCGAAGATGAAGTTGAGTGGTAATGAATGTTTCTCATCAAATATGAAAAGCAGGCTGTAAAAGATATAAAGAACCTTAAATCGGCAAAACTTGACGGAAAAGCAAAAGCTCTTATTGAAATCTTAAGACGAAATCCTCTTGAACCGCCTTGTGAAGAATTGGTAGGAAACCTGTCAGGTTTGTATTCACGAAGAATAAATATTCAACACAGATTAGTTTACGAAATATTCAATGAAGAAGTTACAGTTAATGATATAAAGTATGAAGGAACTGTAAAAATTATTCGAATGTGGACTCATTATGATAAAGTGAAATAATAACGCCTAGCAAAGCTTCAAAGCGGATGTCGCGGTCAAGCCGCGCCTGGCGCTGATGCGCCGGGCCTTTGATTGTGCTACTCGTCCAGTTTGTACCAGTAGTACTCTTTGTAGGTGTCCTTAAAATAAGTGGCGTTTGTTGCCGGGGCGCTTACATCGGTTAACGTTCCGCCGGCTTTGTTCTCCCAATTGCTGGAGTACGTTGTTCTGTACCAGGTTGTCGTGTCTATAAATGAGATGGATGTGAGTTTAGAGCAGCC
>JAEENG010000027.1 GCA_016283615.1 Treponema sp. | reverse complement strand
GTGAAAAGGCAAACAAAGCTCTTGGCCGCTTTATTGACCTGGCCATGCTCAACATAGGCGGCTACTATGTGAAGGAAAACCGCATGGGCTCTTTCGGCTACCTCACACCCTTTACATTCAGCGAGGACGATGAAGCCTGCGTAAAAATCGGCTGGAAACCTTACCATGTTCAGCAGGGATTCGATTTGAACGCAAACACAATCACAGCGGGAAGCGCTCTTGCCTGGGGCAACAACATCACCCCGGCTACAGACGATGCCGAAAAAATCATGAACCTTATGGCCTTTGACATCACAGAAAAACAGCAGAACGGCCTTGGAAACACAAAAGCCCAGGTTCCACGCACGGTTTTTATCACTGAGTATGTGGCAAAAGACCTTGCAAAAAAATATAAGTCAAAGTCAGCCCTGGAAGACGCGCTGATTGAGACCGCCCGCCGTCCTCTGGCCCTGCGCACTTACGCCCACTACTGGGCAAACACAGGAAGCCAGCAGTACAAAAGGCGCACTTTTGACGAACACTACCAAATGCTCAAAAACGACGAGGCCGAGCAGGCAAAAATGACGCCCACGCCTGAATGGTACAAGCCGATTATCGCTGAAGACAAGATTATGACCATCGCAACCATGAACAAGGGCGACACGGTCTTTCTGGTAACAGGAGACGCAAACCGCAACAAGGTTCAGGTTATGCCGGGAGGGGGCTTTGTCACGACGGAAATCAAGCTGCCAGAAAACTGGAATGAGCTGGTAGAGCCCCTCGGCTATGAGCCGATTGAAAACTTCTACCTTAAAGCAAACTTTGCAGATGAAGGCGAAAAAGCGGATGCGACAAGCAAAAGCAAACAGCAGCCGACTGCCGGTAAAAAGCCAAAACAGCCGAAAGCACCGACCCGGCCTGCAAAACCCCTGCGTTAGCGCTGGGAGCCCCGTAGTACCGCAAAATGGAGGTCAAAATGAAAAAAATATCTGTAATCTTAACCCTGTTTCTGCTTGCCGCACTGACTTTTGCCCAGAAAGCGGGGGATAAAATCACATTCACGGCCACTGACTTGAAGGGCGCGCCTGTCACAAGTGAGATTTTTGCCAAAAACAAGGTAACCATGCTGAACATCTGGGGGACTTTCTGCCCTCCATGCATCAAAGAAATGCCTGACCTTGCAAAACTCAACGAGGAAAACAAGGCTAAGGGTGTGGAAGTCGCCGGCATTGTGATTGATATTCTTGACCGTAAGGGAAATGCAGATCCCCGCGTAAAATCCAGCGCCGAAACAATTATAGCGCAGACCGGAGCAGATTACACCCACATCGTTCCAAACCTTACGATGATGACAGGCTTCTTAAAAAATGTTCAGGCTGTTCCCACCACGATTTTCGTAGATTCAGAGGGAAAAATCATTGGCCAGCCTTATATGGGTGCTAAATGTCAGAAAGACTGGCAGAAAATAATAGATGATATTTTAAAGAAATAGGGCGCCACCCCGCGCTGCGGGGCCGGCGTTTTTTTGCCCCGGACGCGACAGTTAGAGAGTTCTCAAAATCCTTGCGGCTTCAACCAGGTTTTTAAGGCTTTCTTTTGTCTCTTTTTCGCCGCGGGTTTTAAGGCCGCAGTCAGGGTTTATCCAGAGTTTTGAAGGCTCAATTTTTTTGAGCATCTTTTTTCCGGCTCCTACAATTTCTTCTACAGACGGAATGCGCGGAGAGTGAATGTCATAAACTCCAGGGCCTACTTCAGTCTTAAAATCTGCTTCCTTTAAGGCATCAAGGATTTTTAAGTCGGAACGGCTTGCTTCGAATGTGATTACGTCAGCATCCATTGCATCAATATCGCGGATAATGTCGTTGAACTCTGAGTAACACATGTGGGTGTGAATCTGTGTTTCAGGCTTTACCTTTGCGTGAACCAGACGGAAAGCAGGAATTGCCCAGTCCAGGTATTCACTGTGCCAGTCACATCGGCGCAGAGGCAGTTTTTCACGCAGGGCTGCTTCATCAATCTGAATGATTTTAATGCCGTTTTTTTCAAGGTCAAGCACTTCTTCGCGCACTGCAAGCCCGATCTGAAGGGCCTGTTCCTTAAGGCTTATGTCTTCGCGCGGGAACGACCAGTTCAGGATTGTTACCGGACCTGTAAGCATTCCCTTTACCTTTTTTTCTGTCCGGCTCTGGGCATAAACAGACCATTTTACGGTCATTGGATCGCGGCGGGCAACATCACTCCAGATTACAGGCGGTTTAACGCATCTTGTTCCATATGACTGAACCCATGCATTTGAAGTAAAAATATAGCCGTACATCTGGGTTCCGAAATATTCAACCATATCGTTTCTTTCAAATTCCCCGTGAACAAGAACGTCGAGTCCCAGTTCTTCCTGAAGCTTTATGCATTCACTGATTTTTTCTTTGTTGAATTTTTCGTATTCTTCCTGATTGATTTCTCCTTTTTTGAAAGCACTGCGGGCGGCACGTACTTCCTTTGTCTGAGGGAATGAGCCGATTGTTGTTGTCGGAAAAAGAGGCAGATTGAAAACGTCTTTCTGAATTTTTTCGCGTTCATCAAAATCAGGCTTACGGATAAAGTCATTTTCTGTAAGCGAAGCAAGCGCTTTCTGTACGGCAGGTGTTTTGAACACGCGTTCACTTGCAAAAAGTGCACGGTTATTCTTAAGTCCGTCAGCATTTTCAGAGGCAAGCTCGTTAAGTTCCGTAAGTTTTTCTTCTGCAAATGCAAAATACTTTGTAATTGCAGGAGAAAGTTTTTCTTCAGAGCCGGTTGTATAAGGAACATGAAGAAGTGAACATGAAGTTGAAATGATTATGTTTTCCTGGTTCAC
>JAEENG010000026.1 GCA_016283615.1 Treponema sp. | reverse complement strand
TTTTTCAAGATATGCCTGATCATCTGTGAATTTCTGAACCAGCTTTGTACAGATTTTGCGGGTAAGGTCCGGGTCAGTCACAAGGCGGATTTTTCCAAAGACTATTACACTGTTAATGTTTAGTGCCCATTCACCTTCTTTGCGGTAGCCCTGGTCATAAACACAGAAGCTTGCCTTGTCGTAGTTTTTTATGGCATCGATTTTGTGGCCTTCTTTTGCACCGTGAAAATAAATCTTATTGTCTTCTTCGCTGTAAAGGTGTGAAAGGGGTAGTCCGTAAGGATATCCGTCGTCACCTAGGAGTGAAAGAACTCCGCGTTTTTCGTTTTTCAAAATCTCTTTGCATTTGCTTTCCGAAATTTGCTGCTTGAATCTTCTCATTGGTCTGAACATATAATCACCTTTTACTTTCTATTAATAAAATACAATCCTACAAGGAAGATTGCAATATCATCTTCTTATTAACATCTGCGCCTGAGCCGCGGGTAAAATCTTTTCCGCCTTTGAAGTCTACGCCCTTTGCAAACTTAGACAAATCTGTACCGCTCCGTCCAAGACCGCTTCCGCTGCGGCATCCTTTGCCATACGCTTATTTCAATATATTGAAAACTGCTGTCACATCGCCTTTGCCCAGAATCTGTTTCAGCTCGGCTTGTGTCATTCCATCTATCTTACCAAGGCGGGTGAAGCTCCAGCTGTTTGTGTCGTAGTAAATTGTTATCTGGTTTCCCTGATACAAAATGATGTCTCCGGCTGTGGTAGTAATATGCGTGTCGTTTCGCGGAAGACTTGTCCCAAGCGAGCCGACTTTTTCAAAGTTTCCATAGTCGCTCATTTTGATTGTGACAGGTGCTTTTTCCAAAAGTTCGAAAAAGGCGAGGGCAGAAGAATTGTCGGCCAGAGTTGCGGTTAGCGTGTGGCTGCCACTGTCGCATGAAATTTGAATTGACATTTTCATATCAGAAAGTTCTCCTTTGTCTGAAGAGTCTGTCTCCCGGCTGCCGTGTGCGCAGGCGCTTGTGGTTAGAAGAAAAATTGACATTATAATCAAAATTAATTTTTTCATTAGACCTCCTTGGGGGCTCCGCCCTTCCTACTTCAAATTAGCTTCAAAGAATCCCTGCAGCTTATCCCAGGGAATAAAGTTTCCTTTTCCGCCGTCGTAAAGATCGCAGTGGGTTGCGTTCGGAATAATCATAAGTTCCTTGTTGCCCGCATATTTACTGCCCTTTACCATGTTATTGTAGGCAGTTTCTCCCATGTAGCGGCTGTGGGCTTTTTCACCGTGGACGATTAGGACAGCCGAGCGGATTTCGTTGGAGTATGTCAGAAGGCTGGTGTTCATAAGGCTTGTTGATGCGGTACTTGCCCAGCCCATGTTAGAGTTGAGTGAGCGTGGATGGTAGCCGCGGCCGGTTTTGTAGTAGTCCCAGTACTGGCTCAAGAAAGTGTCTCCTTCCGGGCGATTTTCGGGAAGTCCGCCTTCTGTGGGGTAGTTGCCATTTGCAAAACATTCCGTGCGGGCTTTGTTTACAGCGACCCTTGCCTGGTAGCGTGCTTCTTCATTATCGTTTTCATCGAAATAACCTTTATTTGTTACACGGCTCATGTCATACATGGTCATTACTGCAGTGGCCTTGATTCTGGTGTCGATTCCAGCGGTGTTCAGTGCCATGCCTCCCCAGCCGCAGATTCCGATAATTCCAATTTTTTCCGGGTCAACATCGGGCAGGGTAGAAAGAAAATCCACAGCTGCCTGAAAATCTTCTGTATTGATGTCGGGACTGTTCATATAGCGCGGCTGGCCTCCTGATTCGCCGGTAAAGCTTGGGTCAAAGGCGATTGTAAGGTAGCCGCGTTTTGCCATTTCGTGGGCATACAAACCCGAAGCCTGTTCTTTTACAGCACCGAAAGGACCTGAAACTGCAATCGCAGCGAATTTTCCGTTTTCAGGTGCTGACTTGGGCGTGTACATGTCAGCAGCCAGCGTGATTCCAAAGTGGTTGGTGAAAGTGACCTTTTTGTGTGAAACCGAGTCCGACAGAGCAAAAGTCTTGTCCCATTTATTTTCGAGTGTCAGTTTTTCCATATTTCCTCCAGAAGTTCAGGGCGTGCCGGCAACAAGTTGCCGTCGGGCGTTCCGCACTTCGCTAACGCTCATCCTCCTCGCTTCGCTGCGGTGGACCGCTTTGCGGGTGCTCCATGCCCTCACGCTTTAAAATATACGAATTACGACCATATTACAAATACTTTGTTTTTATAATAAATAATGCCTTTTAGGCATAGTAAAGGGCAAACATCCATGTTATACTTTTTTCCATGGAACTTCGCGTTTTAAAATACTTTATCACAATCGCAAACGAGCAGAATATTTCACGGGCGGCGCAAATCATCCACATAACCCAGCCAACCCTTTCGCGCCAGATTATCGAACTGGAAGATGAACTTGGTGTTCAACTTTTTGAAAGAAATAGACAAAACCGCAAATTCATCCTTACCGACGAAGGTGTACGCTTTTACAATTACGCTGTACAGATTACGGAGCTTTCAGAGAAAACTGTTGAAGAATTCAAAAGTAATTCCTCCCAGATTTCCGGCAAAATCTATATCGGGGCAGGAGAAACAAAATCACTTACAAGTCTGGCCCAGGCTTTTAAAAAAATCCGCGAGACTCATCCAAAAATCGAAATCAGTCTTTTTTCCGGAGATGCCAGCATAATTTGCGAAAGGCTGGATCGGGGGCTATGTGATTTTGCGGTTTTTATAGGCTTTAAGAATGTCGAAAAATATAATCACCTGACGTTACCGCAAAAAGACCGCTGGGGCCTGCTCACACGAAAAGACAATCCGCTTGCAAAATACAAATCAATAAAAAAAGAAAACCTGCTGGAGCATTACGAACCCTTGTTTGTTTCGGCTCAGGCTTCAAGGCATCGCGAGCTTTTAAAGTGGTTCGGTGGTTCTATGGAAAAATACAACATAACAGGCACTTACAATCTAATTTACAACGCAGGTGTTTTTGCAAGAGAAAATATTGCCTCCTGCATTTCGCTGGAAGGTCTTACCGACATTTCTTTTGAAAGCCCTCTTTGTTTCATCCCTCTTGAACCGGCTATTTACAGCGAAGTTTATCTTGCCTGGAAAAAGGACCGGGAACTTTCAAAAGCGGCAAAAGTGCTTTTAGAAGAAATTAAAAAAGTTTGGCAATGAAGGCAACACTGGATTATTTCAGAATAAAATATGCATTATAATTCAATAAACCAACCAAAATTCAAAAGGAGTTTTACAAAATGAATGAACTTTTATGGCAGAAGCGAATCAGAAACTGGGCCGGATTATTAGGCGGAATTTTACCTTTTTTAAGTCTGGCAGGAGCACTGATTTATAACAGAGTTACAGGCGGACTTCCTGACTACTTCTGGGAGGACTTTTCAATTAGCAATACTTATTATGTCACTCCAGCCCTGGCCGGAATTCTTACTGCTGCAAGCCTTGTACTTATGTGTTATGACGGCTACGATTTGCAGGACAATATTGTAACAACGCTCAGCGGGGTATTTGGCCTTATGATAGTTTTGTTTCCATGTAAGTGCGCTGTAACTCCCGAATACACAGGATTTTTTCAGCTGCCTGCAAATGTGTCAAATATAATTCACTGCGCAAGTGCCGTTATATTCTTTGTTTTGCTTGCCTACAATGATTTGTTTTTATTCACCAAAACCGATAAAAGTCCAACTTCCAAAAAGAAAGCAAGGAATATTGTTTACCGTGTTTGCGGAATCGGAATGTTAAGCGCAATGGTTTTAATGCCCCTGCCGTTCCATTTTCCGGGCAAAACCTGGTGGATCGAAACAGTAGCCCTGTTCTTTTTTGCAATATCTTGGCTTACAAAGGGCGAAGCCTTTCCGTTCCTCAACGATGAATAAGAATCGTTCCTGTCTGGCGGCCTTCAGTTTTGAGGACCGTCAGCTGGAATTTATTCAACAACAGCAACTGCTTCGATTTCTAAGAGGGCGCCTTTTGGAAGGGCTGCAACTTCAAAACAGCTGCGTGCAGGTTTTGAAACAAAGTATTTTTCGTAAACGGCATTAAATGCTGCAAAGTCAGAAATATGTGCAAGGAAGCAGGTTGTCTTTACGACTTTTGAAAAGTCAGTTCCTGCGGCCTTTAAAATTTGACCAAGATTTTTGATTGCCTGTTCAGCCTGAGCTTCGATTGAATTTCCTTCGATTGCTCCTGTATCAGGATTTAGCGGAATCTGTCCTGAGGTGTATACAAATCCGTTTGCAAGAATTGCCTGTGAATATGGTCCGATTGCGGCCGGCGCTGATTTTGTTTCGATTGTTTTCATGAAAGTTCTCCTGAATGGTTGTCTGATGTAAAGATAAACCTACTGGGCTTACGCCAGCTTAAATATAAACCAATAAGTAAACTCGTTTGTCTTGGCATAGAACGTCCAGCACGGACCAGGTGTATCATTCAACTGCCCGTTATAATACACCAGTTCAGCTTCAAAGTATTGCCCGTCGTCGCCGACTGCAGTGGCATAAAGTTTGATTACAGGCCGATTCTCAATATCAAAGCCGGTTGCAACCCAGGTTCCGCTCCATGAAGTTTCGCCGATTGTAAGGAAAAAGGTTCTGCCGCCTGCTAAATTGACTATTGGGTCCGATACAGCCGATATTGAAGAATTATCAGTCAGAGTAAGGGCCGCAGAAGTGACTAAATCCTTTACATTTGTGATATTTTCTGAAAAAACAAGGCTTTTTCCTGCAAAGGCAGAAACGTCATAGGCAGTTATAGTGCCGCCTGAAAGCTTAATCACGGTACCATTAGGAACTCTGTTACCAACATGAACGTTGCCCCTATATAATGTACCAGAAAGTGTCTCTGTTACGGTAAGCTCAGCATTCTCTACACCACTGACAGTAAAACGCGCATCTTCAAGGGAAGAATAATAATTGTCCTTAACAGTATAATCCACATAAAATTCCTGCCAGTAGGCATCAAAAAGATACAGTCCGTTATGGGCAAGTTTTTGAAGATCCATCCAGTTATTTCCTGATTTTTTTCTGGAGAGGTTTACACTCTTAAAGTTTTCAAATAATTCATTTATATCGATATATGCCCATTGATTATCATCTTAAAGCCGAATATCTTTGTTTTTAATCTTTTCCGGAGCATTTTCGAAGGTAAGTTCTACGGTCTTAATGCCGGTAACATCAAATGAAGTTCTGAAGTAGTCTTTACTTACATTAAGTTCTCTCTTTTCGTCATACAGGGTTGCTTCTGCCAGAGGAGCTTCATTTTCTGCTTCTTCACCGTTTATAAACACTTTGAATGGATTTTCGGAATCTGTGCGGATCCCGTAGCCAAAATATTTGTCATATTCACTGTCGGACAGTCTGTCATAGTAAATTGTGATGACTGTATTGCCCGTAAAATATTCATAAGCCATGGTTTCCTTTGCTTCATAAAGATTAAGTGTCCATTTGCCGTTGTTGAGGCTTACCCTTGATACGCCCTCCGGCCAGTCTTTAACGACAAGTTTTGTTCCTTCCCATTTGTTTTCTTCTTCTGTTACGCAGGAAACAGTGAGTGCAGCTGCACAGATGCAGAGAAGGGCAGCGGTCAGATGCTTTAGGGATATTTTCATAGAATTGATACTCCAGTTTATTTTAAGAATAAATTTTTTTATAAATATAGCATAAGCTCAGGCAGAATGCAAATCTACAGTATTTTAAATCTATTGTCCCTATTCCGGAATTGTTCTTACAATACGGAAGCCCGCGTTATTGGATCGGTTGTTTTCATTCCCGCCATAAGTACAATACTGTTCATATTCTCCCTGGGTAACTTCGTGGTCGCAGATGTAGTAGTACGGTAATGTTAACGTTATTCCTTCGATAAATACACCTGAGCCAATGACTGCGTCATTTATGGTTGTTCCCGATATTTTTACTAAGGTTGTATTACGATTTTTCCTTCAGATGTGGTTACCCACTGGACCTCAGTTGTGTTACCTATTGTATCTGTTACGGTTTGAGGTGTTACCTGGAATTTACTGTATGAGTCATAATTACCTTGGTAAATGTAAGGTACGCTATCAACATATTCATTTGGAGTAAACCGGGCAATATAATCATAATCAGGTGATAAAGTGTTACTATTAAGATTAATGAAACTGGAAGAACCTAAGTAAATATCATTGCAAGCCGAATCCGGTTCAATATATGAATATGCGGATTCTGCCTGATTCATTATGTTAATGGAATACCCAATCTCCCCGCCAATGGCACCGCCTAGACCTGTTGCTTTATTTTCTTTAAATATCGAGGCTCTTTTGATATCTAAATGGCCTGCTGCTATGTATACACCGCCTCCGTCTACGGCTGTATTTTCTGTAATTTCAGAGTCTTCTAAAACTGTTTCATCAGCGCTAGCGTCCGGATCAGTATAAATCCCGCCTCCATTACCAGTTGCTGTATTTGATTTAATATAGCCTGAAGAAACTTGGAAGATACCTTTATTATAAACACCGCCGCCGTTTTTGGCTGTATTTGATTCAATAGTAGCACCTTGCATGAAGAATTTGGCGTCTGATAAATTGTATACACCGCCACCACTGTTTTGTGAAGTGTTGTGACTGATATTGCCTGAGGACATCCAGAGGATACCATAATTATAAACACCACCACCGTGACCGGTGGCGGCAGCAGTGGCTTTAAAAGCACAATTAAAACATACACCACCTGTTAATGTTTCAGTTTTAAGATTGTTTCCTTCATCGATGCTATAGCCCAGGTAGGCTTGACTAAGACTGTCTATGTAAATACCACCGCCGTATACAGCACCATTAGAATAATATATATCATCATTAGAATAAGAATCTTTAATGAGATTTTCTGAAGTTCCAATTTTTGCTTCGCCATACATATAAAGGGTGCCCTTATATTCATCAGTCCCAGCTAAATAAATACCGCCCCCATATTTCGCGTCGTTACCATATATTGTGCCGCCACTCATATAGGTAGTATTTCCATTGCCAAATATCCCGCCGCCTTTAGTTCCCTCGTTATAATTTATTGTAGTACCCTTTGCAATATATAATTTGCTGTTATTTTCTGCATATATTCCACCACCCCCGTAATCGTTATTGCCGAATTTTGCATAGTTATAAGTGATATTAACAGCGCCTGATTCGTCTATTATACCATCTGAAGTGTAATTTAAATACGCCTGGGTAGAACTTCCAAGGTAAATTCCACCACCGTTTGTTGCAGAATTTGAATTACTTTCTGATGTTGCGAAGGAAGGTTCTTCTGGAGCGACTCCTATTGTAGTTGTCCCGAAAAGGAAAAGTTTAGAATTGGAACCTAAAAAAATCCCCCCGCCATTAGATGTTGCCTTATTACCTGAAATTGTTGTTCCTGATATATAAAGTTCACCGTCTGTAAAGGATATGCCGCCTCCGTCACCTGTGGCAGAGTTGTTACTCACAGTGGAGCCTGTCATGGATAAATTAGTAGTATAAACACCGCCGCCGTTTACGGCTTTATTTGATTCAATAGTAGCAGCAGAAATCTCAAGGGTGCCTAAATTAAAAATACCTCCACCAGAACTATCAGCAGTATTTGATGCAATAGTACCACCTGTCATGGAGAATTGAGCATCTGTTTCATTGTATACACCGCCGCCATTGGTTTCTGAAATATTGTTACTAATACTGCCCGTAGAAACCTGAAGGAGCCCTATATTATAAATGCCTCCACCGTTATTATAGCTTACACCACCTGTTAATGATTCAGTTTTAAAAATGTTGTTTTCTTCATCGATAACCTTATAGCCCAGGTAGGCTTGACTATAATTGTTGGCCAGGTAAATTCCACCTCCGTATACAGCACTGTTAGGATTTTCTGAAGTTCCAATTATTGCTTCGCCATACATATAAAGGGTGCCGTAATGTATCAAATCAAGATTATAATCTGTATAATCTCTACCTGATAAACAAATACCACCCCCGTATAGTGCATTGTTACCATAAATTGTGCCGCCGCTCATATAGGTAGTACCTTTGCCAAATATCCCGGCACCTCTAGCTCCGGCGTTATAATTTATCGTAGTGCCCGGTGCAATATATAATTTACTGTTGCTATCTGCAAATATTCCCCCACCGCCGTTATTATTATTATCTTTATCTGCATAGTTATAAGTGATATTAACAGTGCCAGTATGGTTTGTGGCATCTTTTGAACTGTAATTTAAATACGCCTTGGTAGAAGTTTCAAGGTAAATGCCACCACCGCAAGTTGCAGAATTGGAATTACTTCCTGATGTTGCGAAGGAAGGTTCTTCTGGAGCGACTCCTATTTTAGTTGCACCGTAAAGGAAAAGTTTAGCATCTTCATAAGAAGGCCACTTATTTACATAAATTCCCCCGCCTTTACTTGATGCTTTATTACCGGAAATTATGGTATCTGATATATATAGTTCTCCTCCATAAAAAGCGATACCGCCTCCGTGAGAATTTGGAGTAATATCAGAAGGATTTTCAGAAGTATTACCACTGATTTCTGTAGAAGTTGTCGTTCCATTAAAATCTGCACTTGTAATAAACGATTTCGTTGTTTGGGTAGCCTCTAAATAAATGGCGCCGCCTTCATATTTGGCAGCGTTGTTACTCACAGTGGAGCCTTTCATGGACAAAGATTTTGTATAAATGCCGCCCCCTTTCCGAGCTGCCCTGTTATAGCTTATAGTGCCGCCATTAATGTAAAGTTTTCCAAGACAATAAATGCCGCCACCGCCGTATGTACTTTCGGATGGACCTCCGGCGTAGTTGTATGAAATGATGTTGGAAGGGGTGTCTTCTTCGGCCGTCATTGTTCCAACGTCTTCATCTGCGGCTGTATAGCCGAAATATATTGTTGAATTTTCATCGGCGTAGATTCCACCACCTGAAACGCCGGCTCTGTTTGAGCATTCTGTATCCGTTGCAGCAACAGCCTCAGAACCCTTCTGGCCTATTTGACAGCCTCCGTAAATAAAGAGTTTTGAGTTTGTAAGGGCGATGGCTCCACCGTTACCGGTAGAAGTGTTACCGGTTAAAATAACATTGTCAAGGTATGCGGTAGTATTGGTGATGTTCAGACCGCCACCTGAAGTATTGCTTCCTTTTTGTATTGTTAAATATTCAATGAACAGAGGATATGTTCCTTCATTTTGAGGTGCTTTTGTTATAACAGAACCCGTAGCAGTTCCTGTTTCAGACGTACGTCCGTCAAGGATAACCTGTGCGTTATTATCACCGGTAATTGTTAATTTTGTAATTTCTAGTGAACTTAAATCGCTTGTACCATAGCAGGTTCCTTTTACGTTTATAGTCCATTCATGCTGATAATCAGAAGTATTCCCGTCACGGTTTTCATAAGTGACCAGTTTATTTACCGCCGCACTTAAGGTATTTACAGCGGTAGTCGTTGCTAAGGCGTCGGATTCTGTGCCTGTGGCGCTGCCGTCTACATACAATGTTGTTGTAATCCAGTCAGGCTCCAGGGTTACGTTCTGTTCAATAATCATTGTTGTTTTTGATTCTGAGTCTGTACTGCCCTGGATTTTCCAGCCGTTAAAGATTTTCGTTTCTATAGGAGCGAGACTTTCATAAGTTGGTAAGGTAACATTCTGATATTTTTTAGAAACGCGTACCGGTTTAGCATCTGCCGTCCATGAGACTGAACTGTCGTCCCCTAAATCATATGTAATGACACAAACATTACGTATATCAGTTAGTTTTTCAATACTGTCGCTTGTCAGATTTGCTAATACGCGTACCGGAACGGGATATACTGTGGTTTCTGTTGAATTTGCGGCTGTTTCAGATTCTGAAGCAGCCTGTGAATTTTTTGTGGTAATCGTAAAAACAGCAAAGTACATTCCATTCTGAATTTCATTCTTACTATAAATATATGTATCTTCTGTTGTACCGGTGTTTGCGGAAGTTAAAGCAGGTTGCTCAAAGTCGGCTATAGCTTCTAACGAAGGATATGTTTTTAACTGAACTTTTACTTCTGTTGTATATTCATTTGATTTAGGTATTATTAAATTGATTACAAGGTTACCTTTTCCTTCGACTTCTTTCAGTGTAAAAATAAGTGAGTTTTCTATACCGGAATTAATTGGTTGGTTCAATAAATCGCCTTTAAAAAGTACTATTTCATTAAAGTAAGCTATCAGTGTAAAATCCCAGGTTCCCTTAGAAAGCTGGAGGACAGCAGAAGAGTCTGTTAATTCACATGAAGACTGCGACGTATCCGTTACCTTTTTGTAAAGAATTTTATATTTCAGTGTCACATTCTGTGGAGAGGCTGCACGTGCCTGGGATATATTCTTCTGAGGTTTTACATTTTGCAAAATGTTTTCTATCTGCTTTTTATTACTGATATTGATTTTTACAGGAATTAATTCTTCAGAGCCGGTCTGTTCGGTCTGCGTTTCCTGTTTTTTGGAAGATTTATCATCATTAAACAGGTCGTTTATACACGAAGCAAAAAGCAGTGCAGTTGAGAGCAGGGTAATTAAAAATATGTTTTTGCCTTTTTTTGTTAAAAATCCGTAAAAATTTTTCATATTTTTCCTCTCTTTTATTTAATTACGACAAACTGCTTTGTTCCTGTGGCGATTTTACCGGTTGAATCAGTAATAATAACTGTGAGCACGTGTGAACCTGCAGTAAGACTGTCATTAGTTTTAATATTGAGCTGATAAATTTGGGCAGTTGATTTCAGTTCACCATCAAGATACCACTTATATGTGCGGTCTGTTCCCATTAGTCCGGATGGACTGAAACTTTGAAGTTCAAATTGAATTGATGTATATGAAGATGTAAGTGCGTTAAATTCATCGCCTTCAGGTTTAATGAATGCTGTAATCAAACCAACATAAGGAGTTGTAATCGAGATTCCGGATGATGTTTCTGTCATCTTTGCATATAGTGTAAGGTCTCCAGTTGAGCCCTGCGGGATTTGTTCTACTTTTGTTTCGTCTGTAAATGCCGGGTCTTTATACCAGCCTTCAAATGAAAAACCATCTTCTTCAGGTTCCGGTAGAGCTGTAATCGTTGCTGTTTCAATTGTATATTCTGAAGCATAGCCCTCAAAGGTTTTTTCTGCTCCGTTTACAATGTATGTAATCGTATAAATTACAGGTTTCCACTTTGCGTACAGTGTAATATCTGCTGTTGCTCCGGAGATTTCTGTTTTTTGTGTTCCTTCCGTAAATGCCGGATCTGTAAACCAGCCTGCAAATGTATAACCTTTCCTTGAAGGCTCCGGCAGAGTGGAAAGGGATGTTTCTATTGTAATTTCCTCAGATTCTGACTGGTTATCCGGCATTGTTCCATCATTAAGGTTATATTTAAGGGTGTATGTATCGGCCTTCCATTGTGCTGTATAGCTTGTGTCTTTATATGTATAATCCATTGTGTCCGGAAGGGCAGGGTCCCAGCCAGTAAAGGTGTATCCTGTTTTCTCGAAAGATGTCATGCTGTCAATAAAAGCAGGCACTTTGTCACCGTATAAAAGGTAAACTTCTACAGAATAAACTGGTGTTTCGGGGTCTGTTATATAAAAACCGCCTGCTAAGTTAAGTTTAATAGTAAATGTGTTTCTGTCATACTTAACAACAACTTGTGTGGTGCCGTCCGCTGAAATTGTCTGCTGTTCGATGGAACCTGTTGGTGCTATGTTATTACGATATTTCTCGCAGTCCGGGAAGGAGAATGGGGTGGCTGTGGTTGTCTCTCCCGCAAAGCCTGCTGCTGTTTCTGTAGAAAGAAGGACTGTGTATTGTGAGTGATACACCAGGTCGTTCAGGTAGTGGTAAACTGTGTAGGTTGCGTTACCTTTCTGCCAGATGGCATACAGAGTTGTATCCTTATAAAATGTAAAGTTCCAATTATCTGTTGTATAGACCGGGGATACTGCTGTATTGTTTTCGTCCCAGCCAAGGAACATATAGTTTGTCAGTTTTAGTTCAGGAAATTCAAGGCAAATCTGTTTTTCATACCTTTGTGTCTGGCTTTGGGGGATTGTACCCTCAAAGATGGAAGTTGTGTTTGCGTTAAAAAGCAGTGTATACAGCTTCCGGTCATATGTAAGTACAAGCCTGTAGAAATTGTCTTCAGGTTGTTCAACTTCCGGTGTATTATTCAATATAAATCCAGTAGTTGAATTTTTGTCTATTGCATCAGAAATCCATCGCTTTAATTCAGTGGACGATTTTGGCTGATTTAAAGTTTCTGTGGTTTCTTCTTTACAATAGTTATTATCATCTATATTTTGTTTCTGGATTATAGTCTGATAAATGTAGGTTCCTTCCGTCTGCTTTCTTGCAATGGCATCCAGGTCTTCAATAAGGGTGCTGTCACAGCAGAAGAGAGTTATCAATACTAAAAATGTTCCGGCCAGGGGCAAAAGCTTTTTCAGATTTTTAATCATTGCTCTTTTTCCTGCGCCTGTTCGGGCGCGTCCTGTTTGACCGCACTTCGCTTTACACGAGTTGCTTTAATTGCTTTCTTACTACCTGTATGATACAGCAGTCCCAGGCGAATTCCAAGGAATTCTGCACGATTTCCTGAATTTTCAAAACTTGCAAGATAGAACGGAGCAAAATCAACAGAAACTCCGTCCAAACCGATTTTCTGCGGGCTGAATTTAAAGCCAAGGTCTACTTCAAGTGCCGGTGACTGATAATGCCGGGTCGAAGTTACATTCGAACGAACCGTATCTGTCTGGATACCGCCTGTTACCCTCGGCTGAAAGCTGAATGCATCCGACATTGCAAAATTAATGAAAATTCCGCCCAAGAGGTTAAATTCATACCATTCTTCTATGTAATCAAGGTTTGCCATTACTGTATGGGCGTCGGCCGTTACTATCAGACCAAAGTCCATTCTGCTGTGCGGCAATATATGGAATGCGTACGATAAACCTGCTCCTAAAAAATTATAGGAGTGGTTGCTCATTTTTTGAATCGGAAAGTAATCCTTTAAGTAGAATCCCCATTCGCTGTGGCTGCGGCCTTTTCCAACGACAACTATATCCTGTCCTTCTGACTCTGTCAGAAGCTGGTTGATTGCGTTGTTGCGTTTTTTCTGTGATTTTACCTTATCAGAGTCACTTGCCTTAACGCGCACTTCCCCCGGAATAAGCTTCATATCGATATCAAGTTTTTCTTCTACCAGCTCTTCTGTAATTTCTACCGGCTCTGTTACCTGCTGGATTACAGGCTGAGGCTGTGGCTGTACGACCGGCTCGGGCTGTGGTTCTGGCTCGGGCGCAGGTGGCGGCGGGACCGGCTGTGGTTCCGGCTCGGGCGGAGGAGGAGGCGGCGCAACAGGTTCTGCAAAGGCGATTTTAAATGTGTCTGACTTTGCACTAAAACCACTCGGGTTTGTTACACGGATAAAATAGGTTCCCGGGCGCACATAGCCAAAGTTTGCATTTGTGGCGCGGTTTGTTTCGCTTTCTCCTGCGGCGGGATTTTTAAAATTCAATTTTCCTTTTAATTCGTAGCCGGTCTGTTCATTTACAACTGTGACTGTTGAATTTGCAGAAACTCCGCTTATATCGACCGGAACTTCAAAAAAGTCTTTGTCTTCCGGCAGAATTACATCCTTTGGCGGCCGTTTGAATTCCGGGTGGTTTGCCTTTAAAACTTCAAAATCCGTCCATTCGTTTACCGAAGACTGTCTTCCAAGAAAGTCGTAAACGTAAACACGGTAGCGGTATCTGCCCGGCTCAAGCTGGACGCGGGCTGTGTTTTTTTCTGTTTGTATAAAATCAGACTTTCCGCTTCCGTTTTTTTGAATTTCAACCCTGTAGTAAAATGCGTTTTTGTCTGCCTTCCATTCCAGAACCTGATTAAAAGGTGCCTTCTGGGCAAAGGCGTCAGTTACGAGCATTAAAAGTACGAGAACAAATTGAATCTTTACTGTTTTGGCCAGAAACTTTTTAATTTGCATACATTGTCTCCGGTTTGATTGATTCAACTTCTTCCGGAAGGTTAAAGTCGATTATAAAGTTACTTTCGGCGGCAGGGCTTTCCTGTTCCTTAAAGCCGTCCTTTGCAATGCTGAATGCTTTTACGTTCCAGATAAAGGTTCCTACATCAAGGATGGAAAAGTCCCTGAGTGTGACACTGGTATTTTTTGTACTCTTTACTGAATAGATATTTTTGAGCGTGCCGTCACTTTGTCTCTTGTACAGATTGAATGAATATTCACTTGCTCCCGGAACGCTCTGCCAGCGGAAGTTGAGCTGACGGTTATTGCGTAAGAATTCCGGGCCGATGACAAAGCCGTTCTTTGGACTTGTTGTAACAGGCCGTGAGAGAGCAGGAATTGGGTCAATTACAAAGAC
>JAEENG010000025.1 GCA_016283615.1 Treponema sp. | reverse complement strand
TTTCTAAAAGTGAATTATAATTATAAATGCAGAACATTGAATTCTTACCTGGAGGAATAATGAAAAAGTTTTTGATTGCAGGCCTTGCTTTGAGCGCAGCCCTTAGTTTTACGGGCTGTGATCTGATTATTGATATTCTTGAGACAGCGGCAAACGGTACTTCCAGTCAGGACATAACCCAGACTGCCACAGAAAGTAAAACGTGGGTCTATTCGTCAGACAACAATATTTTTGAAATCGGACCGGAAGTTGCTTCCGTAACTATTAAAAATTATTCTGCAGCAAAAGATAAAACCATCTATCTTGTGCATGCAAATAAAAGCAATACTGAGATTCCGGCAGAAAATCTGCGGACTGTTCAGGCCACAAGTTCTGTCGCTGCAACTCCGGTAAGAGCCGCGGCAGCAGACGACGCACTGGAAATTCCGGAATTTGAATACAAATACCGTCATTTTGTGCCGCCGGTTGATATAAGTTCAATCGAAAAGGTAACAGGTGCTGCCCGTGCAGCGTCCGGTACAACTCTTACTGCGGCAACACCGGTCAGCAGAACTGTCGGTACTACAAAAAAGATTTACGTAGACAGCAACTCAGATATGGACAAGTACACCAGTAAGGCGGCAACACTGCGTGCTGTGGGAACTCATTGTAATGTCTGGATTGTAGATCAGTATTACACCAGCGGAGATGCAGATGAAAACAAGGCAAGTACGGCAATTGCACAGAAATTTGCGACTAAGTTTGATGAAATTTATCCGTATATTACAAATGTCTTTGGAAGTGAATCTGACCAACTTGTCACTACAAGCGGAAGTCTTATAAAAATGGAAACTTACAGTGATACCGGCAATATTATCAATATTGTACTTTATGATATCGGTGTTGATTATACCAAGAATCAGAATGGAGGAGTCCTGGGTTATTTTTATGCCAAGGATTATTACTACACCGGCGGCCAGACCTACAGCGGAAGCAATGCTATTTTGAATTACACAAACCAGGGAAAATATTTTTATGTGGACAGCGGTTTTGCGGTTTCTGCCTTTGACACTGTTCTTTCTACACTGGCACATGAGTTTCAGCATATGGTTAACTTTGGCCAGAAAAATATTGAACATAAAACGGCTCCAGACACCTGGTACAACGAAATGCTTTCCATGCTGTGCGAAGACATGATGCAGGAAAAACTTGAAATCAAAGATAAAGACTCTCCTAAGGCACGTTTGCAGCAATTCAATGCGAATTACTATGCTTCCGGCATAAATGAATGGCGTGACGGTGATTATTCGGTTCTTTCGTATTCGGTTGCTTACGCCTTTGGCGGATGGCTGTGCAGACAGTACGGCGGGGCTGCTCTGGTTAAAGCAATTATGGATAACGATTCTGTTAATGATGAATCGATTGTAGCAGCGGTTAATGCAATAAACGGAACTTCTTATGACTGGGATGATTTATTCGAACAGTTCCTGCTCTGTATAACCGGAAGTTCCACCTATACAATGAATCAGGATGCGGCACAGACACTGACATGGTCCGGTTACACATATCCGATGACTGCAATTGATTTGTGGGACAGCGCATGGGGGCTCACAAGCCTTGAAAACGAATATAAAGGTTCGGACGTTATTTATAAAAACTATAATTTTCTGGGACCGATTCTGTTGTCTAGCGGAGCAGGAACTACACTGCGGCCGGCCTATGGATTTTTGCTTCACGGTCTGGGTGTTGCAACTTCTGCTTTAACAAAGACAATTACATTCAACGATACCGGCAGTCAAAACCTGACTATGTACCTGATAATTCAATAAGCTGTCATTTTGAGGTTGATTATGAAAAAACTACTTTTACTTTTAGCTGGTTTGGGTTTGCTCTGCGGAGGGCTTTTTGCTTTTGGCGGAAAGGCTCCCCAGACAATTGTGGGACACATTAATTTTTACGGAAATGAACCTTTTGCCTATCCGGGCGTTGTAACCGTGGAAGGTCTTGAATACACGCTTTATGTTCCGGAAGGGTCTGAGTTTACGCTCAAAGACATTACCGCCAGTCAGGGCCTGATGCTGGAATTTAAGGGGCGCATCGACGACTCTCAGAAAGGCGGATTTCAGGTCCTTAAAGACGGTGTCTTTGTCGTAGAAAAGTTTAAGGTGCTTAAATAGTTTTTTCAGGGCCCTGTTTGCTGTACTGGTCGGCGATGGCCTTGAGCTGGTCGCGGGTTAAAGTTTCTTTCTGCTTTAACATTGCGGCCGGAACCTTGTAAGCTTTTTCCAGGTCTACGTCTGTCAAAACTTCGGACGGGGTACCGAATGACATATCGCGGTTCGGGTAGAATAGAAGTACCTGGTCCGCGTATTTTTTTGTCAGGTCAAGTTCGTGCATGGAACAGTAAATTGTTGTTCCTGTCTTTTTTACAAAGATCTTGAGATAGGAAAGGGCCGATTCTTTCTGTCTGTCTTCCATCGCAAACATTGGTTCGTCCATAAAAATCGAGGCTGAACCATACAAAATACTGAATCCCAGAATTACGCGCTGAATTTCGCCCTTGCTAAGGTGA
>JAEENG010000024.1 GCA_016283615.1 Treponema sp. | reverse complement strand
GACTTCAGTCACTGCTTTTTTCAGGAACTAAAAACAAACAAACTGCGCATGAGGATGTGCCGCTTTGATTTTGCGGTTTTTACCGACTGCAACCTCTCGGAAAGCAACATGCAGTTTACTTCCTTTGCGGGTGCAAAATTCATTCACGTGCTGTTTACAGGCTCTGATTTAATTCATGACAATTTTTGCGGACTATCAAGCTATCAGAGTTCCTTTGATGACTCAAACCTTTACAATTCAAGATTTATTCGGGCACAGCTCGTTGATACTTCAATCCGGAACTGCAATATCAAAAAGACAATTTTCTTTGACGCTCAGCGCAACAATGTTTCGTTTAAACTTTCCAACACAAACGAAGCACTCTTTTTTGAAGGCGGAAGCGCATTGTTTACCGGAGACGAAGTGCCGGATTCACCTGCAAAGGGAGGCTTAAAATGAAAATCTACTTTCACCTGAATATCGAAAGTTTTTCAAACTCCTACATTGTTGTAAACGAATTTAAAAACCAGGCGATTATCATTGACCCGTGCAAAATCAACGAAGAAATGATTAACCAGATCGAATACAACAATCTTTCCCTGGAGGCAGTTTTTATAACCCACAACCATCCTGACAACACCCGGGGCTTAAAAACCCTGCTCAAAATCTACGACTGCCCGGTTTATGCGGCCGAAGCAAAAATCGGCGGCATTCAGACTGTGGCAATCACCGGAAACGGAGCAATTGAAGCAGGCGGCCTCAAAGTTGAATACACCCAGCTGCCTGGACACAGTCCGGATTCAATGGTGTACAAGATTGAAAACGTGCTTTTTACCGGAGACGTAATCTACGCGGGAAAAATCGGTGACACAAATTCAAACTACTCAAAAATGACCTTAAAAAAAGGAATCGAAGAAAAAATTCTCAGTCAGAACGAAGACACAGTAATCATGCCGGGCCAGGGTCCTTTAACCTCAGTTGCGGCAGAAAAATCCTTCAACATGGATATGTAAGGGTTCAGCGGGACAAGAGCCACACCCGCCCTGCCGCAAGATTCCAGCGTAATCCCACATAATCGTTTAACATTTTTGCGGCGCCTTCAAAGCCTGACGCTCCGGTTGCAATAATGTAATCTGCTTCTTCCTTAATCAGAGTTTGGGAATGATTGCGGGAAGCCGTATCAACGTAATATTTTTCTATCTGACTAACAGGGCGCTGAAGCATATACGCCATGAATTCATTTTTCATCAGGTAATCATCCCTTGTGTCATACTGAAGGGACGGTGTAACTTCAAAATAGCGGAACAGAAAGCGCAGTGCGTTGGGGTCGGTTGCCTGCAGGGTATAATATACCGAGCCGACAGTATTACGGAATTCTTCATCGATAAAGAAAAGACCGTGCCAGCCTTCGTGGGCAACAAATGCAATTCTGAGATACTCAGGGCTTTCCTGGCTGATGGATATTACAGCGCCCTCACCTGCCTTGATTTTACCGTTTGATTCAACTACCAGAAGCCCGTTCTGAATGAGAATCTGTTTTAAAAGCAGTTCCTTTTCGTTCAAGGCAAAACCTGTTGCGCGGGCCTGTTCAAAGAAGCGGGCAAGGCTTTCGGCACGGTAATCGTGGGCGTTGTAACCGTGCATTCCTTCCATCTGGGCAGTTGTTAAAAGTTTTCCCTTGTAACCGCGCTTTTCAACAAAGAAAGCAAGTCTCTTAAAAAAATCGTCCTGGACCTTATAATTCAGTGTGTCAAAAAATAAAACACCCCTGAAGCGGTCCCATTCAAAAAGTTCGTAGTCCTTTGAACGCCAGTAAGTTTTTGGCCAGTCTATAATAAGCCCCGGGTCAACCGTGTACGGGCGGATTGCATTTCGTTTTTTAGCCGATGAAAATTCCAGCAGGGATAAGTCAGCCTTTTTCAGCAGAATCGATTGAATTCTGTCTTCCCCGTCAACAACTTCCAGCGTGGAAAATGGATTTTTAAGGCAGGCAAGAGGAATTTCAATTGAATTGGACTCGCCGTGACGCACTGTCATTCTCTCGCCGCCAACAGTCAGCTGAACCGGATCCTTTGATTCGCTGTCACAGAACTGAACGCTGATAACCGGCAGTAAATCAGTGTCGCTGTTATATGAGGCAAAGGTGCGGCTTACGGCAGAATAATCAATTACAGGATGTGCGGGGGCAAGAAGTCCTCCGTTCGGGGCAAAGGCGTACATGGGAGTTGAAGAAGAAAAATCCCAGCCCACAGTCGCGTCTGTAACTTCTGCATTCAAAACTTTTACGCCCCGGAAAGAGCTTACAAAAAAGCCCTGGGGTACAGAACCTTCCTTTTCAAAACAAATCACCACATTAAGGCTTTTGTCCTTAAACTCAGAAAAACGTACGCTTACAGCCGGATGACTTTTTAAAAGCTGAGAACCTGAAACTCTGTTTTTTACGTCATCTTCCGTCAGAACGCCGATCTGAGAAATCATGTCGTTTGAGCTGTCGGAATAAAAGGTTAAGCTCAGGGCAAGGGCGCGGTTTCGGGCAAAAATGTCCCTGACAGCCTTAATCGTGTTTTCGGAAAACCTGAAAGTTTTAAGATCCCTGCTGCCGGAGTGGGCGATATAATCATTTTCCGCTGCAGTATAGCCCGGCACACCGAGAGCAATTTTCAACCTTCCCGAACAGGAAGTAAAGCTTAAAAAAAGAGAAACTAAAAGAATTGAATAAACTGTCTTTGAGACGATTCTTTTATTCATTATTCCGGGCATCTCTTGAATTATTATTGCATTATTTCTTCGCCGCGGCCCATTGCTGTAAGACCGGTGCGTACAAGTTCCTTGATTCCGTATGGAGCAAGAAGCCTGATAAGACTTGAAATTTTATCTTCGCTTCCTGTTGCTTCAACGATTACTGTGTTTGGAGCAACGTCAACGATGTGTGCGCGGAAAATGTTGCAGGTTTCGATGATAACTGCGCGGTCGCTTCCGGCAGCGTTTACCTTAATCAGAACCATTTCCCGTTCACAGGTTGATTCCTTTGCACAGTGAGAAATTGAAATTACTTCTACAAGTTTAGAAAGCTGTTTTTCAATCTGTTCGAGGATGTATTCATCTCCCTGAACTACGATTGTCATGCGTGACTGACCTGCATTGTAAGTTTCGCACACTGTAAGCGAATCAATGTTATATCCGCGGCGGCTGAACAGGCCTGAAACACGGCTCAATACACCTGCCTTATTTTCTACCAGAACTGAAAGTACATAGCGTTCCATATAAATCTCCTTGCTCTATCCTTAAATTAGTATCCCATATCTGAGTATACACCCAGAAGACGTACATCTTCAGCAGCGGCCTTTAAATCCTTTAATACGTCCCGGATATATTCATTTGAATTTTTAATGTTCTGACGGTCGATGACGGCATCTGCGTAGAACCAGTATCTCCACGGCTTGCCTGCAATCGGGCGTGACTCAAGGCGGTTGAGGTTGAGTTCATGATTCTTGAATACACCCAGACAGTCATAAAGGGCACCCGACTCGTTCTTTGTAGTGAATACAAAACTTACCTTGTCTGCATTTTCGTCTTCACCAAACTGCGGAGTTGCAACGTG
>JAEENG010000209.1 GCA_016283615.1 Treponema sp. | reverse complement strand
AAGACAACATTAAATTTTCTGAGCTTGAATGCAAACAGAAGGGATTGACATATTCTGTGCCACTCAAGGCAAGAATCAACCTTAATTTTAAGGACTCCGGTGCAATCCTTCAGAAAGATATATACATGGGTGATATTCCGCTCATGACTGATCGTGGAACTTTTGTAATCAACGGTGCAGAACGCGTTGTAGTTTCACAGATTCACCGTTCACCTGGTGTAATCTTCAATCACGAAAAAGGTGTATACTCAAGCCGTATCATTCCTTATCACGGATCATGGCTGGAATTTGAAATCGACCAGAAAAAAGAACTCATCTACGCTAAAATCGACCGCAAGAAGAAGGTTCTTGGAACTATCTTCCTCCGCGCTCTGGGTTATTCAACTCGCGAAGAAATTATCCGCTGCTTCTACAAAACAGAAAATGTAAAAGTAGATCCGAAAAACAAGGATTCTCTCGTTGACCGCGTTCTTGCAAGCGCTGTAAAAATCAAAGACGAAAACGGCGAAGAAAAAGTTCTCTTCCGCGCAGGTGAAAAACTCCACCCGCATGAAGTTGACGACCTTATTACACAGAACGTTAAGGAAATCTGCGTAATTCTCTTCGACGCACGCAAACGCAAGGGAGACAAGGAAGAATTCAACCCGTCCCTGGACAGCCAGATTATTATCAACTGTTTCGAACGGGAAGACATGAAATACACCAAGGAAGGTGCTTTTAACGAAGAACCTACTCTTGAAGACGCTCTGTCTGCCGTATTTACTGTCCTCAAGCCGGGCGAACCGATGGCTGCAGAAGTAGCTAAAAACGAACTTGAAGGTATGTTCTTCAATATCCGTCACTACGACCTCGGTCGTGTCGGCCGTTACAAGCTCAACAAAAAATTTGAAAACTACTCAGACCCTGTTGATACACTCACTCTCGTAAAGAGCGATATCATCAACACAATGCGTCACCTGATCAAAGTTTACATCGGAAACGAACTCCTCGATGATATCGACCACCTCGGTAACCGTCGTATCCGTTCCGTTGGCGAACTTATGACTAACTCGCTCAAAACAGCATTTAGCCGCATGGAACGCATTGCAAAAGAAAGAATGAGCCTCAAAGAAACTGAAACAATGAAACCTCAGGATTTGATTTCTATCAAACCTATCGTTGCTTCTATCAAAGAATTCTTTGGTTCATCACAGCTTTCTCAGTTCATGGATCAGGTTAACCCTCTTTCTGAACTTACTCATAAACGTCGTCTTAACGCTCTCGGTCCTGGCGGTCTTTCTCGTGAACGCGCCGGATTCGAAGTTCGTGATGTACACTATACTCACTACGGACGCATGTGCCCTATCGAAACTCCTGAAGGTCCGAACATCGGTTTGATCGTTTCTCTGGCTATCTACACTCGTGTTAACGACTACGGATTCCTTGAAACACCATACCGCAAGGTTGTAGATGGTAAGGCTACAGACCAGGTTGAATACCTCTCTGCTATCGATGAAGACAAGTACTACATCGGTCAGGTTACTGAAGGTATGAAGAAGGACGGTTCCTTCCCGACTGATATGGTTAGCTGCCGTCACCAGGGTGACTACACAACACGCAGCGTAAAAGACATCCAGTACATGGACGTTTCTCCTCGTCAGGTAATTTCGGTTTCTGCTTCTCTCGTTCCGTTCCTTGAACACGATGACGCTAACCGTGCTTTGATGGGTTGTAACATGCAGCGCCAGGGCGTTCCTCTTCTCTTCCCTGAACCACCTTATGTTGGTACAGGTATGGAAGGAAAGGCCGCTTATGACTCAGGCGTTCTTATTAAAGCTAAACATGACGGTGAAGTTGTCTGGGTAGAAAGCAACCTCATTAAAGTTAAAGTTGACGGTTCTGACAAAATTGATGAATATCCTCTTCTCAAATACCAGAGAACCAACAACGATACATGTAACCACCAGAGACCAACTGTTGAAATCGGCGAAAAGGTTAAGAAAGGCGATGTTCTAGCTGACGGACCTGCAACATTCAACGGTGAACTTTCTCTCGGACGCAACCTTCTCGTTGGATTCGTACCTTGGAACGGATACAACTATGAGGACGCTGTTCTTATCAGCCGCCGCGTAGTAAAAGAAGACATGTATACTTCTATCCACATCAAGGAATTCTCAACCGAAATCCGCGAAACAAAACTCGGACCGGAAAAGATTACCCGCGATGTACCAAATACCTCTGAAAAGATGCTCAACAACCTCGACTCGGAAGGTATCATCCGTATCGGTGCAAAAGTTCGCTCGGGAGACATCCTTGTTGGTAAGGTAACTCCTAAGTCTGAAACAGAAACTACACCGGAATTCAAACTCTTGAATTCAATCTTCGGTGAAAAGGCAAAAGAAGTACGCGACAACTCTCTGCGCGTTCCACACGGTGTAGAAGGTGTTGTACTTGATGTACAGCGTCTCAAGAGAACTGCCGGTGATGACCTTAACCCGGGTGTTGATGAACAGGTTAAAGTTCTTATTGCAAATAAACGTAAGCTCTGCGAAGGCGATAAAATGGCCGGACGCCACGGAAACAAGGGTGTCGTAGCACGTATTCTCCCGGAAGAAGACATGCCGTACTTAGCAGATGGTACTCCACTCGATGTTTGTCTTAACCCGCTTGGTGTACCTTCCCGTATGAACATCGGTCAGATTATGGAAAGTGAACTTGGTATTGCAGGCCGCTACCTTAATCAGTACTTCGAATCTCCTGCATTCCAGACTCCTTCACAGGAACAGATTGCAGAAAAACTCCAGGAAGCAGGACTTAGCCCTGACTGTAAGCAGATTGTACGCGACGGACGCACAGGCGAACCTTTCGTAAACCCAATCTTTGTCGGAGTTATCTACTTCCTTAAACTGCACCACCTTGTTGATGACAAGATGCACGCACGTTCAACAGGACCTTACTCTCTCGTAACTCAGCAGCCTCTCGGTGGTAAAGCTCAGTTCGGTGGTCAGCGTCTTGGTGAAATGGAAGTTTGGGCTCTCGAAGCATACGGTGCTGCAAATACTCTTCAGGAAATGATGACTATCAAATCCGATGATATGAATGGACGTTCAAAGATTTACGAATCTATCGTAAAGGGTGACCCGGCTGCTCCGGCAGGTGTTCCGGAATCATTCAACGTAATGGTACAGGAACTTCGTGGTCTTGCTTTGGACTTTACAATTTATGACGCAAAGGGCAAACGTATTGCTCTTACCGAACGTGACCAGGAACTGATTGAAAAACAGAGCTCAGGTTTCGACAAGGAGAATGAAGATGCGTGATATTCAGGATTTCGATTCCATTAAAATTAAACTTGCCAGCCCGGATGATATCCGCAGCTGGTCTTACGGCGAAGTTAAAAAGCCGGAAACAATTAACTATCGTACTCTCCGCCCTGAGAAAGACGGTCTTTTCTGCGAACGCATTTTCGGTACTACAAAGGAATGGGAATGCTACTGCGGTAAATTCAAGTCTATCCGCTACAAGGGTGTAATCTGTGACCGCTGTGGCGTTGAAGTTACTCACTTTAAAGTACGCCGCGAACGTACAGGTCATATTGAACTTGCAGCTCCTGTAAGCCACATCTGGTACTACAAATCAGTTCCGAGCCGCATGGGCCTTCTGCTTGATATGCAGGTTGCTCAGCTCCGCTCTGTTTTGTACTACGAAAAATATATCGTTCTCGATGCAGGTGACACTGAACTTAAAAAGGGCCAGCTTCTTTCTGAAGAAGAATACATGGAAGATGTTGAACGCTATGGTCAGTCATTTACTGCAGGTATGGGTGCCGAAGCTATCAAAACAATGCTCGAAAACCTTAACCTCGATGAACTTGCAGCTGAATTGCGCGACAAAATGCGCGAAAAGGGAGCTAAGAGCGACAAACGCCTTCTCAAACGCATCAGTATCGTAGAAGACTTCCGCTCTTCAGGCAACAAGGCTTCATGGATGGTTCTCGATGTAATTCCTGTAATTCCGCCTGATTTGCGCCCTATGGTTCAGCTCGATGGTGGACGTTTTGCTACATCTGACCTTAATGACCTTTATCGCCGTGTTATCAACCGCAATAACCGTCTTCAGAGACTCAAGCAGCTGTCTGCTCCGGAAATCATTATCCGTAACGAAAAACGCATGCTTCAGGAAGCTGTTGACGCATTGTTCGATAACTCTAAACGCAAGCGTTCTGTAAAGGGTGCTTCGAACCGCCCTCTCAAATCAATCAGCGATATGCTCAAGGGTAAGCAGGGACGTTTCCGCCAGAACCTTCTCGGTAAGCGTGTTGACTACTCTGGACGTTCGGTAATCGTTGTTGGTCCGGAACTCAAACTCTGGCAGTGTGGTCTCCCTACAAAAATGGCTCTTGAATTGTTCAAGCCGTTTATCATGAAAAAACTCGTTGATAAAGAAGTTGTATTCAATATCAAAAAGGCTAAGACTCTTGTTGAACAGGAATCTCCGGAAGTATTTGCCATCCTTGACGAAGTTGTACGCGAACACCCGGTTATGCTTAACCGTGCTCCGACACTTCACCGTCTTGGTATCCAGGCTTTTGAACCTGTACTTGTTGAAGGTAAAGCTCTTAAACTTCACCCGCTCGCATGTAAGGCTTTCAACGCCGACTTCGACGGTGACCAGATGGCTATCCACGTTCCTCTTACTCAGGCAGCTCAGATGGAATGCTGGACATTGATGCTTTCTGCCCGCAACCTCCTGGACCCTGCTAACGGTAACACAATCGTTTATCCGTCACAGGACATGGTATTGGGTATCTACTATATGACTTCTGTTAAGCCGAACGCTAAGGGAACAAATAAACGTTTCTCAAGCGATGACGAAGCAATCATGGCTGCAGAAGACGGCTTTATTGAATGGCAGGCAGAAATTAAAGTTCCGGCTCCAAAAGACTCATTTGTTGACGGTGCTTTCAAAGCCGGTGACGTAATCAAAACAACTGCAGGCCGTATCCGCTTTAACGCAGAAATGCCTGAAGGTGTAGGCTTTGTAAACGAACGTATGGGTGATAAAGATCTCCGCAAGATGATCGAAAAAGTATTCCATACTAAGGGAGCATGGCTCACAATCCAGATGCTCGACGCAATCAAGGCTTGTGGTTACAAAAACGCAACATTCTTCGGTGCAACTCTTTCTATGGAAGATATCATCATTCCGGAAGAGAAAAAACCGATGGTTGATAAAGCAAACAAAGAAGTTGAAGAAATCGTTGGTCAGTACTCCCGCGGTGTTATCACACAGGACGAACGCTATAACAAGGTAACTGATATCTGGGCCCGTACTAACGACAAGCTTACAGAAATCATGTACGAAAACCTCAAGAAGGACAAAGACGGATTCAATACTATCTATATGATGGCTGATTCTGGTGCCCGCGGTTCTAAAAAGCAGATCTCTCAGCTTGCCGCAATGCGTGGTTTGATGGCTAAGCCTAACGGCGACATCATCGAACTTCCGGTTAAGTCAAACTTCCGTGAAGGTCTTTCGGTTATCGAATACTTCATTTCTTCAAACGGTGCCCGCAAGGGTCTTACCGATACCGCTCTTAAGACAGCCGACGCCGGTTACATGACACGCCGTCTTGTTGACGTTGCACAGGATGTTGTTGTAAACGAAGAAGACTGTGGTACTATCAACGGTATCGATTATACAGCTATCAAAAACGGTGACGAAATCATCACTCCTCTTTCAAAGAGAATTGCAGGTCACTTTACAATTGAACGTGTAATTCACCCGGTAACTGGTGAACTCATTTGTGATGCCAACGATTACATCACTGACGAACTCGCAAAGAAAATCGAAGACGCCGGTGTTGAAAAAGTTAAGCTCCGAACTGTACTTACATGTGAAGCTGAACACGGTGTCTGCGTTAAGTGTTATGGTAAAAACCTCGCACGCAACAAGCTCGTTGAAATCGGTGAAGCCGTAGGTGTTATCGCCGCTCAGTCAATTGGTCAGCCTGGTACACAGCTTACAATGCGTACATTCCACGTTGGTGGTACTGCTTCCAAGGAAACAGAAGACAACAAGATCGTTCTTAAATACGACGTACTTGTTGGAGACATCAACGGTACACACGTTGTAAACAGCGACGGCAGCTGGCTCTTTACACGCAAGGGTACAATGATCACAACCCGTCTCATCGATTCATGCAAACTTGAAAGCGGAGACAAGGCTGTAGTTCAGGACGGCGGACGTGTACTCAAGGGAACTGTACTTGTTGAACGCAAGCACGGTGACTTTGTAGCAAAAGAAAACGGACGCATCCTTGTTCTTGACGGAACTCTTTACCTTGCAGGTAACGAACAGAAGGTAGAAATTGCCAACGGTTCTACAGTTCAGGTTAAGGCAGGCGACATTGTTAAGGCAGGAGATGTAATCGGTACATTCGATCCATTCTCTGAACCAATTATTGCCGAAGTAAGCGGATACGTTCACTTTGAAGACATTATTCCTGGTGCAACCCTCGAAGAAGTTATCGATACTAACTCTGGTAAAACAGAACGTTACATCACTGACCTCCACATGGATCAGAAACAGCCTCGCATCCTTATTACTGATGAAGCTGGTAACGAAGCAGCATCTTACTTCCTCCCTGCAGGCGCTATCCTTCAGGTAGAAGACAAACAGTCTGTTGAAGCAGGTAACATCCTTGCCAAGATGCCTGTTGCTGCTGCAAAGACAAACGATATTACAGGTGGTCTTCCACGTGTATCTGAACTCTTCGAAGCACGCAAACCAAAGAATCCGTGTGTTCTTTCTCAGATTTCCGGAACTGTTAAGTTCAAGGGAGTTACAAAAGGTAAGCGTACAATCGTTGTAGAAGACGAATACGGCAAGTCTTTTGAACACCAGATTCCAATGACACAGCGTCTCCTCGTTCGCGACGGTGACCATGTTCTGGCAGGCGAACAGCTTTGTGACGGTGCAGCAAGTGCACACGACATCCTTGCAATCCTCGGTGAAAACGCTCTCCAGGAATACCTGATGAACGAAATCCAGGGAGTTTACTCTGCACAGGGTGTAGCAATCGATGACAAACACATTGGTGTTATCGTTCGCCAGATGCTCCGCAAGGTAGAAGTTGTTTCTGTTGGTGATACAAAATACATCTTCGGTGACCAGGTAGATAAATACCAGTTCCACGCAGAAAACAAACGCGTTATCGCAGAAGGCGGTCAGCCGGCTGTTGCACGCCCTATGTTCCAGGGTATTACAAAGGCAGCTCTGGCTACAGACTCATTCATTTCTGCATCTTCATTCCAGGAAACAACCCGCGTTCTTACAAACGCAGCTATTGCCGGTGATGAAGACCACTTGCGCGGTTTGAAAGAAAACGTAATTATCGGACACATGATTCCAGCCGGAACAGGTATCCGCAACTACAGAAACGTTAAACTTTTTGACGGTTCTGATAATGACCTCGACATCCAGATGGAAGAAGCTCTCGCACGCCTTAAGGCAGAAGAGAAGCCGGAAGCCCAGATGGAAGAATCTGCAGTAGAAACTGTAGCTGACGAGGACTAGTTTCCTTGAAATTCGGTGAATTCAATATGAATTCACCGAATTTTTAATATGAGTTCTTGACTGTATTGTTTAGAATTCGTTATTATTGAATTCCCTAATCTTTAGGGTTGTTTTGTTTATTCTGTCCGGGGTGCTGACCGGCATGTAAATAGGAGAATAGGCCGATGCCTACAATAAATCAATTAATTCGTAAAGGTAGACAGACTTTGGCAAATACGACTAAAGCTCCCGCACTTGAGTCGTGCCCACAGAAACGTGGTGTTTGCACACGTGTTATGACTGTTACACCTAAAAAACCGAACTCAGCTCTCCGTAAGGTAGCCCGTGTTCGCTTGTCAAATGGAATTGAAGTTACTGCATACATTCCAGGTATTGGACATAACTTGCAGGAACACTCAGTTGTTCTTATCCGCGGTGGACGTGTAAAGGACCTTCCTGGTGTACGTTACCACATTATCCGCGGTACAAAAGATACTCTTGGAGTTGAAGGACGTAAACGTGCCCGCTCTAAGTACGGTGCTAAAAAGCCTAAGGCATAAGGATTAAAGGAGGATTACTATGGGAAGACATAAGAAATCGGTAAACCGTCCTGTTATGCCAGATGCAAAATACAACAGCCCGGTTGTTACAAAATTTGTCAGCAGAATGATGCTCGACGGTAAAAAAGAAACATGTACTAAGATTATCTATGAAGCAATGGATAAACTTAAGGCAAAAACAAATCAGGATCCACTTGAAGTATTCAACAAGGCTCTTGATAACGTTAAGCCTATGGTAGAAGTAAAGTCACGCCGCGTTGGTGGTGCTACTTACCAGGTACCTATCGAAATCAGAGATTCACGCCGTGAAGCTCTTGCAATGCGCTGGATTATCACAGCTGCACGCAGCCGCTCAGGTCACGGTATGGCAGACACATTGGCATCAGAACTTTATGATGCATTCAACAATACAGGTTCTGCATACAAGAAGAAGGAAGATACACACAAGATGGCAGAAGCAAACAAAGCATTTGCTCACTATCGCTGGTAGTTTCAGACTTCTTTCTAAAGGCCGCCTTTTTATCGGGCGGTCTTTTTTTTTACTATCATAAATTTATTAAAATTCAATTTTTAGCTATTGAATTTATTTTCTAAAAAATGTATAACTTAAGAACGCGCCTAAATGGGCTTATTGTCGGTATTTAGGTTGGGTTCTTTGAATTGTTCAGACAGACTTCAATTATTAAGTCTGATGTTTACCGTAAAGTTAACTGCAAAACAGTTTTCAGGTAAATGTGGCCCTGGCGCAAAGGTCTGGGTTTCTGTTGCAGGTAATCTTCTTGCCTCGCATGATAATTCTGAATGCCAGACCAGTTGTTGAGATTTTATTTTGATGATGATAGGTGGTTTCGGAAATGTACCTTGAATTATATAAGGTACAGTTAAAAGCTGCTTTTCTAAATCAATAATAAATAAATTAGTGTGTATGCGAATGTGACCTTTTCTGTGTGAAAAAGTCCCGTTCTGGCTTAAAGTGCAACACATATATTTTTAAAAGCCGAACGAAAAAAGAGTTTCGGCAAAGGAGAAACACATGGCTAAGGAGAAGTTCGTCAGAACTAAACCTCACATGAACGTTGGTACTATCGGTCACGTTGACCATGGTAAGACAACTTTGTCTGCTGCTATCACTTCATACTGTGCTAAAAAGTATGGTGATAAAGTTCTTAAGTATGATGAAATTGATAACGCTCCAGAAGAAAAAGAGCGTGGTATTACTATCAATACTCGTCACTTGGAATATCAGTCAGACAAACGCCACTACGCACACATCGACTGTCCAGGACACGCTGACTATGTAAAGAACATGATTACTGGTGCCGCTCAGATGGACGGTGCTGTTCTCGTAATCGCAGCTACTGATGGTGTTATGGCTCAGACTAAGGAACACCTTTTGCTTGCTCGTCAGGTAGGTGTACCAAAGATCATCGTATTCTTGAACAAAGTTGACCAGCTCGACGGCGATGAAGAAATGTTGATGCTCGTAGAAGAAGACGTTAAAGATACAATCCAGAAATACGGCTTCTCTGCTGAAACACCAATCATCAAGGGATCTGCTTTCAAAGCTCTCCAGGACGGCGCTTCTGCTGATGATACAAAATGTATCGAAGAATTGCTCGCTGCAATGGACTCTTGGTTCGATGATCCAGTTCGTGATGATCAGAAACCATTCTTGATGCCAATCGAAGACATCTTCACAATCTCTGGACGTGGTACTGTAGTAACAGGTCGTATCGAACGTGGTGTAATCAACCTCAACGACCCTGTACAGATCGTAGGTATCCGCCCAACACAGGATACAACAGCTACTGGTATCGAAATGTTCCAGAAGACTTTGGATCAGGGTATCGCTGGTGATAACGTTGGTATCCTCCTCCGTGGTGTTGAAAAGAAAGACGTTGTACGCGGACAGGTTCTCGCTGCTCCTAACTCAATTCACCCACACACAAAATTCGAAGCTCAGATCTACGTTCTTTCTAAGGAAGAAGGTGGACGCCACAGCCCATTCTTTACAGGTTATCGCCCACAGTTCTACTTCAGAACTACAGATATCACAGGTACTGTAGAACTCGAAGCTGGTACAGACATGGTTAAACCAGGCGACAACGTTAAGATTATTGGTGAACTTATTCACCCAATCGCTATGGACGAAGGTCTTAAACTTGCTATCCGTGAAGGCGGTCGTACAATCGCTTCTGGACAGGTTACAAAGATTATCGAATAGTTTTAATCGTAAATTGCAGGGATGCGGTGAAAAGCCGCATCTCTGTTATTGGAGAATATAATGGCTAACGGAAAAATTCGTGTCAGACTTCGTGCATTTGATGTAGAGCTGATCGATCAGAGCGCAAAAGCCATCGTACAGACAGTACAGAAAGCTGGAGCAAAGGTTTCAGGACCAGTTCCGCTTCCTACAAGAATCAATAAGGTAACAGTTCTTCGTTCACCACACGTAAACAAAAAGTCTCGTGAACAGTTTGAAATGAGAACTCACAAACGTCTTATTGACATCTTGAATCCAACAGCAGATGTTATGGATTCTTTGATGAAACTTGAATTGCCTGCCGGTGTAGACGTAGAAATTAAACAGTAAGGATTTTAGGTTGCGTCGCAACTAAAACTTACTGAAAAAAAACGGTAACGGTCCCTTGGATCAGGGATGGCGGCCGATGAAGAAGAAAACGGGCGTTTTCTTCTTATAGGAGAAATATCAGAATGAAAGGTCTGATTGCAAAAAAAGTAGGAATGACACAGGTATTCGACGACAACGGCGAGCTGACACCAGTAACCGTGATCCATGTAGAACCGAATACAGTTGTTGCTACAAAAACAAAGGAAGCTAACGGCTACGATGCTGTTGTTCTTGGCATCGAAGATGTTAAAGAATCAAAAGTTAACAAAGCTTACAAAGGTCAGTTTCCTGAAAATGTTTCACCGAAACGTCATTTGAAAGAATTTAGAGAATTCGAAAAAGAAGTAAAAGTCGGTGATCAGATTGGTCTTGAGTTGTTTGAAAAAACATCATTCCTTGATGTTACAGCAACTTCAAAAGGTAAGGGATTCCAGGGTGTTATGAAACGCTGGGGCTTCCATGGTGGACGTGCAACTCACGGTTCAAAATTTCATCGTGAACCAGGTGGAACAGGAAACTGTACTACACCGGGACACAGTGTAAAAAATATTAAGTTGCCTGGCCGCATGGGCTTTGAACGTGTAACTGTTCAGAACCTCAAAATCGTTAAGATTGATCCTGAACTTAAGGTTATTATGGTACGTGGAGCAGTTCCAGGAGTTAAAGACTGCACACTTATAATCAAGTCCGCAGTAAAGAAATAATCCGGAGGAAATGAGAAATGGATAAGAAAGTTTTTTCAACCGATGGTAAAGAACTGCGCACTATTACGCTTGATGATAGCATTTTCGGACTTCCAGTAAATGAAGATGTTATTTATTATGCCATCAATAACGAATTAGCAAATAAACGTGTTGGAACAGCATGTACAAAGACTCGTTCTGAAGTACACGGATCTAACGCAAAACCGTACAAACAGAAGGGCACAGGACATGCTCGTCGTGGTGATAAAAAGTCTCCAATCAATGTTGGCGGCGGTACAATCTTTGGACCAAAACCACGCGACTTCAGCTATGCACTTCCTAAAAAGGTAAAACGCCTTGCAATGAAATCAATCCTGAGTCTTCAGGCACAGAGCGACAGACTTACTGTTGTTGAAGATTTCACTGTTGAAAGCGGAAAAACAAAAGACTTGGTAAAAATCCTTAACAACTTTGCTAAGGACGAACGCACAGTCATCATTCTTAAAGATAACGATGCAAAAATTAAACAGGCTGGACGTAATATCCACAATGTTTACTTCTTGTCATACAACCGCCTTCGTGCACACGACCTCTTCTACGGAAGAAAAGTTATCATGCTCGAATCAGCAGCTAAAAATCTTTCAGAATTCTATAAAGAAGAGGAGGCTAAATAATGACAAGTTTGAATGATGTTCTTATTGAGCCAGTACTGTCAGAAAAAGCAACTGCTTTGCGTGAAGAAGGAAAATATGTATTCAAAGTACAGCCTTCAGCAAGCAAAACACAGATTAAAGAAGCAGTATCAAAACTCTTCGGTGTTACAGTTGTTAAAATCACAACTGTAAATGTTCTCGGCAAAGTAAAACGTCTTCGTGGTAAACCAGGAAAGACAGCCGACTGGAAAAAAGCAATCGTTAGAGTTGCTCCAGGTGAAACAATTAAGGTATTCGAAGGCGTGTAAGCCTTCGTAAATTAAGGGGAACCAGATGGCTCTTAAAGTTTTTAAACCATATACAGCAGGTACACGTACCCGTATTGATTTGGTAAGAGAAGAACTGACAACCGATAAACCCGAAAAAAGTCTGGTATCAGGTCTTAAATCAAACGGTGGTCGCGGTGCTGGTGGACGTATTTCTGTACGTCATCAGGGCGGCGGACACAAAAGAAAGTATCGCGTAATTGATTTCAAACGCAACAAGCACGGTATTCCTGGAACTGTTCGTTCAATCGAATATGATCCAAACCGCAGTGCTAACATTGCTTTGATCTATTATGCAGACGGCGAAAAACGCTATATTATCGCTCCAAAAGGTCTTGTAGTTGGACAGAAAATCATGTCTGGCGAAAATGCAGCTCCAACTGTTGGAAATGCACTTCCTCTTGAAGCTATTCCTGTAGGATTTACAGTTCACAACATCGAACTTACACTTGGCCGTGGTGGACAGCTTGCCCGCTCTGCAGGTGCATCTGCTCTCGTAGCAGCTAAAGATGGTGAATATGTAATCATTCGTCTTCCTTCAAGTGAAACACGCCGTGTTCTTGGCAAATGCTATGCAACAATCGGTGTAGTTGGAAACGAAGATCGTATGAACACTCAGCTTGGTAAAGCCGGACGCAGTCGCTGGCTCGGTATTAGACCTACCGTTCGTGGTATGGCTATGAACCCAGTTGATCATCCACTTGGTGGTGGTGAAGGTGCTGGTAAAGGACGTAACCCAGTTACTCCTTGGGGTCAGCCTTGTAGAGGTTATAAGACTCGCAATAAGAGAAAGCCTTCTAACCGTTTCATTGTTTCACGCCGTAAGAAGTAGTAGGAGTAGTTAACAATGTCAAGATCAGTTAAGAAAGGACCTTTTATTGAAAAGAGTCTTTACAAGAAAGTAATTGAAATGAATAAAGAGTCAGACAAGAAAATGATCAAAACATATTCTCGCTGCTCTACAATCATTCCAGAAATGGTTGGAAACACAATCAGTGTTTACAATGGTAAGTCATGGATTCCTGTATACGTTACTGAAAATCTCGTTGGCCACAAGCTCGGCGAATTTGCTCCAACTCGTACGTTCAAGGGACATGGCGGCACAGACAAAGGCGCTGGTGCTAAGTAAAGGTGGATACGATGGCAGAAAATAAAGGTTATGTAGCCACTACAAAATTCCTGATTGCATCTCCTACAAAGGTTCGCCCTGTAGCTCATGTAATCAATCAGAAGTCTTGCTCTGAGGCTATGGCAATTCTTGATAACATGCCACAGAAGGGTGCAGAGTTGATTAAAGGTACTCTTAAATCAGCTGTTGCAAACGCTTTGTATGCTAACAAGAAACTTGATGAAGATTCGCTTTATGTTAAGGAAATTCGCATTGACGAAGGTCCAAGACTTAAGAGAGTATGGTTCCGCGCTCGCGGCCGTGCAGATCAGCTCTTAAAGCGTATGTGTCATATCACCGTCATTGTTGACGAGAAGGCGGGGGAATAAAGTGGGTCAGAAAGTAAATCCTATCGGTTTGCGTCTTGGAATTAACAAGACTTGGCAGTCTCGCTGGTATGCAGGTCCTCGTGACTATGCAGACCTGGTTCTTGAAGATATTAAAATCCGCAAGATGGTAACAGCTTTACCAGAATGCCAGAATGCAGACATTGCAGAAATCGAAATTATTCGTCACCCTCAGCGTGTTACAATTGTAATTCACACAGCACGCCCAGGTGTTATTATTGGACAGAAAGGTGCAAATATCGAAAAGATCAGCGCAGAAATCCAGGCACAGTTGACTAAGAAAGTTCAGATTAAGATCAAGGAAGTTAAACGTGCCGACATCAATGCGTCACTTATTGCACAGAACGTTGGACGCCAGCTTGCAGGACGCGGTTCATTCCGCAAGGCCCTCAAACAGGCTTCATCAAACGCTATGAAAGGCGGAGCACAGGGAATCAAGATTCGTTTGTCAGGACGTCTCGGTGGTGCCGATATGAGTCGCTCAGAAGAGCATAAGGAAGGACGTGTTCCTCTCCACACTCTCCGTGCAGACATCGATTACGGTACATTCGAAGCTCATACAACATACGGAAAAATCGGTATTAAAGTATGGGTTTACAACGGAATGAACTACGGTCATGAAAAGAATGAAGATGCTGGACAGCTTGTTCGCAGACCAAGACAGAATCGTGGTCAGGCTGACGGTTCAAAAGCTAAACGCCCTGCTCGCGCAGATTCTTCAAAGGAGTAACGTAAATGCTTAGTCCTAAAAGAGTTATTCACCGTAAGGTACAGCGCGGTAAAGTTAAAGGAAACGCTACACGTGCAAACAATATCGATTTTGGCAAGATCGCTCTCGTAGCTCTTGAACCAGTATGGCTTCAGGCTCGCCATATCGAAGCAGCTCGTGTTGCTATCAACCGTAAACTTGAACGTAAAGGTAAAGTATGGTTGCGTGTATTCCCAGACAAACCAATTACTAAAAAACCATCGGAAGTCCGCATGGGTAAGGGTAAAGGTTCTCCAGAATTCTGGGCAGCAAACATTAAACCAGGTGTAATCCTGTTTGAAGTTGGTGAAATTGATATTAAGCTTGCAGAAGAAGCTCTTACGCTTGCAGCTGCTAAGCTCCCAATCAGAACAAAAATTGCATTCAAACCTACAATTGACTAAGGAGTAAGATATGGCTAATTCAAAGAAAAAGAATGTAAAAGAAATGTCTTACGCTGAGTTGGTAGCTGAACGCAATGACATGAAACAAAAATACATGGACCTCCGTTTCCAGATGGTAATGGGCCATGTAGATAACCCGATGCAGAAGCGTACAATGCGCCGCGAAATTGCGACACTCAATACGCTCATCCGTGCAAAAGAAATTGCCGGACAGACTAAGTAGGAGCTGACCCGTGGCAGAACAGGAAGTTCAGACTAAAAAGGGAGCTAAACGCTCATTTGTTGGTATCGTAACAAGCGACAAAATGGACAAAACCATCGTTGTTTCAATCAACACAAAGCGTATGGATCCACTTTATAAGAAATATGTTACACGTACTAAGAAGTGTAAGGCACATGATGAAAAGAACGATGCACACATTGGTGACACAGTTCGCATCATTGAATGCAGTCCAATCAGCAAAGATAAATGCTGGAGACTTGCAGAAGTAATTGAAAGAGCACGTTAGGCTTAAGGAGTTAGAAAATGCTGCAGATGCAATCAAAATTGAATGTTGCTGATAACTCTGGTGCCAAACTTGTTCAGGTAATCAAGGTTCTCGGTGGCTCACACCGCCGATATGCCGGAATCGGTGACATTGTTGTTGTAGCTGTTAAGGAAGCCATTCCTACATCTACAATTAAAGAAGGTTCAGTAGAAAAGGCTGTAATCGTTCGTGTATCGAAAGAATACCGCCGTCCTGATGGAACTTATATCCGTTTCGATGACAACGCTTGCGTTCTCGTTGATGCTGATAAAAACCCAAAAGGAAAACGTATTTTCGGACCTGTAGCACGCGAGCTTCGTGATATGGACTTTATGAAGATCGTATCACTCGCTCCAGAGGTTCTGTAAGGAGTATTGAATATGGAAAAGAAATTTAAAATCCGTAAAGACGATACTGTACAGGTAATCGCTGGAAAAGACAAAGGTAAGCGTGGATCTGTTGTACGCGTTATCGCTAAAAAGGATGCAGTAATTGTATCTGGCGTAAACATGGTTAAAAAGGCCATGAGAAAGCGCTCACAGCAGGATCAGGGCGGAATCGTAGAGATTGAAGCTCCGCTGAACATCTCAAATATCGCGATCGTATGTAAAAAATGCGGTCCGACAAAAATTGGCTATAAAATTAGCGGCGACAAGAAAACTCGCGTTTGCCGCAAGTGTGGAGAAGCACTGTAATGGATAAGTACGTACCACGGCTTAAGAAAGTCTATAAGGACACTATCGCACCAGAGCTCTTTAAAGAACTCGGATACACATCCGTAATGCAGATTCCTGCTATCAAAAAAGTAGTAGTAAGCATGGGTGTTGGCGAAGCTCTCACTAACAAGAAACTCCTTGACGCCGCAGTAACTGATTTGAGTCAGATTACTGGACAGCACGCTGTTAAGACTAAGGCTAAGAAGAGTATTGCTAACTTTAAACTTCGTGAGGGCAATGAAGTTGGTGTAATGGTTACATTGCGCGGAACAATTATGTATGAATTCTTGGACCGCCTTATCAATGTAGCATTACCTCGTGTTAAGGATTTCCGCGGAATCAAAGCAACAGGTTTTGACGGACACGGAAATTTCTCTCTTGGTATTACAGAACAGATTATCTTCCCAGAAATCGACTTCGACAAAATCGTTAAGATTGCTGGTATGAACATCTCGATTGTAACAAGCGCTCGCACAGATGCTGAAGGTCGTGCATTGCTTACCAAGTTCGGAATGCCTTTCAGAAAGTAGGTGAGGAATCATGGCTAAGAAATCAATGATTATCAAAGCAAATCGTACACCTCGCTATAGCACTCGCAGCTATAACAGATGTCAGATTTGTGGTCGTCCACGCGGATATTTGCGTAAGTTTAAGATGTGTCGTGTCTGCTTCCGCAAGTTGGCAAGCGAAGGCCTTTTACCAGGCGTAACAAAATCAAGTTGGTAGTGGAGGAAGTAGAATGAGTGCATCAGACCCAATAGCAGATATGCTTACTAAGGTTCGCAACGCTGTTCAGGCTCGCCACGAGAAAGTAGATGTTGCAACATCTAAGCTCAAGCTTGAAATTGTTAAGATCCTTAAAACAGAAGGTTATATTAAGAACTTCAAGAAAGTACAGGAAGAAGGTCGTTCGATCATCCGTATTTTCCTGAAATACGACGAAGCTAATGCTCCGGTTATTCACGGTATTGAAAAAATCTCAACACCGGGCCGCCGCATTTATTCAGGTTACAAAGATCTGCCACGTGTTCTTAACGGATACGGTACATTGATCGTTTCAACTTCTTCTGGTGTAACAACCGGTAAGAAAGCAAGCGAAAAAATGATCGGCGGAGAACTCGTTTGCAAAGTTTGGTAATAGGAGGAAGACATGTCTAAAGTTGGTAAGCTTCCTGTTACTATTCCTGCAGGAGTTACAATCACAGTTAATGCTGGTGAAATTTCAGTTAAGGGACCAAAAGGTGAACTTAAACAGCACATCAATGACAAAGTGACTGTAGAAGTTAAAGACGGTACTCTTACTGTAAAACCGGTAGATGAATCAAAAGCAGCTGGTGCAGCTCATGGTTTGTACCGCGCATTGATCCACAATATGGTTACAGGTGTTACTGCTGGTTTCAGCAAGTCACTTATAATCAATGGTGTAGGTTACAGAGCTGAAGTTCAGGGAAAGAACCTGGTTATGAACCTTGGTTATTCTTCTGACTTTATCGCTTTGATTCCGGAAGGTCTTACTGTTACAGCTGATGCTGCAGGTAAGGTTACAATTTCCGGTATTGATAAACAGTTGGTCGGAGAATTCAGTTCTCAGATTCGTAAATTGCGTATGCCGGAACCTTACAAAGGAAAGGGTATCCGCTATGAAAACGAAACAATTAGACGCAAAGTCGGAAAGACCGGCGTAAAATAAGGTGTAGCATATGTTTAAGAAACTTAATGATAAAGCAAGAAAGCGCCTGCATCGTAAAGTTCATATTCGTAAGACTATTTACGGAACAGCTGCTCGCCCACGTTTAACTGTAACACGCAGCAACTGTAATCTTTACGCTCAGGTAATTGATGATGAAGAAGGCGTTACATTGGCTTCTATTTCCACTCTGGAAAAAGAATTTGCCGGCATCAAACCTAATGTAGAAGGTGCCGCTAAAATCGGTGAAGCTCTTGGAAAACGTCTTCAGGACAAGAAAATTACAACTGTAGTTTTTGACCGCAACGGATATCTGTATCATGGTGTTGTAAAAGCCCTTGCAGATGGAACTCGTAAAGCCGGGATCATTTTCTAGGAGACTCTATGGAACGCCAGAATAAGTTCGATAAAGAAAAAGAACAGAAGGAATTCGTTGAAAAGCTCGTAAGATTGAATCGTACAGCTAAAACCGTAAAAGGTGGACGCCGTATGTCATTCTCAGCTCTTACAGTTGTAGGCGATGGAAAAGGTCGCGTAGGATACGGTTTTGGTAAAGCTAATGACGTATCTGAAGCTATTAGAAAGAGCATTGACAAGGCTAAGAGAAACCTCATTACAGTTCCTGTAAAGAATGGTACTCTTCCACACGAAATGCTTGGAAAATACAAGAGTTCTTCAATCTTGTTAAAACCAGCTTGTGCCGGTACTGGAATCATCGCAGGTGGTCCGGTTCGCGCAATCATGGATGCAATTGGAGCAACAGACGTTATTTCTAAGTCGTTGGGTTCATCAAGCCCAGTCAATGTAGTACGTGCAACATTCTCAGCTCTTGAAAATCTTATGGATGCAAAGGCTGTTGCAGCTAACAGAGGTAAATCTCTGCAGGAAATGTGGGGTTAATCATGGCTAAGAAAATTAAAGTTACTCTCGTAAGAAGTACAATCGGACAGAAACCTGCAAAAGTAGCAACTGTTCGCAGTCTTGGTCTTAAAAAGATCAACTCTTCAAATGTGTTGGAAGCAACCCCAGCTGTTCTCGGAATGGCTGATGCTGTATCACACCTGATTACTATCGAGGAAGTAAAATAATGGCAGATTTTATTTTGAGCGCACCAGAAGGTGCTAACAAGAAAAGACGCATTGTTGGCCGCGGTTCTTCATCAGGTCGTGGAACAACTGCAGGAAAAGGAAACAAGGGACAGCAGTCTCGTTCTGGTGGCAAAACATACATCGGTTTCGAAGGTGGACAGATGCCTTTATACCGCCGTATTGCACACCGCGGTTTCTCTAATTACCCGTTCAAGAAGGAATATTCAGTAGTGAATGTTGTTCTTCTTGAAGAAAAGTTTTCAGCTGGTGACACTGTTAACAACGAATCACTTTTGGCAAAAGGATTGATCAGCAAGATCGATGCTTCTGTTAAGATTCTTGGTACAGGTGATTTGACTAAAAAACTTACCGTTGCTGTAGATAAGGTTTCTGCTTCTGCAAAAGCCAAGATCGAAAAAGCTGGTGGTTCAGTTAAAGAAACTGCTGCTGAAAGCGAAACTAAATAACAATAAGTACCGGAGACACACATGGCAAACAATCCGATTGTAAATATGTTTAGAATTAAAGAGCTCAGAAACAGACTGCTCTTTACTTTGGCTATTCTCGCAATATACCGCTTGGGATGTGTTCTTACTATCCCTGGTATCAACGCTGGAGCACTTGTTCAGTACTTCAACGACCTTGCGAAGAACGGTCAGAACGCATTTGCTAGTTATATGGACTTCTTTGCCGGTGGTGCATTCTCAAATTTCTCTGTGTTCATGCTTGGTGTAATGCCATACATCTCAACACAGATTATTTTGCAGCTTGCGCTGATTATCTTCCCTTCTCTTAAACGTATCGTTCAGGAGGATGGAGGTCAGCGCAAATTTGCAGCTTGGACAAGAATTGGTACAGTATTTGTATGTTTGATTCAGTCCCTTGCTGTAACTGTTTATGCAAACAGTATTCCAGGAGCAATGATTCTGGATAATCAGCTTGCATTTAAGCTGCTTGCAATGCTCACTGTTACTACTGGTGCCATGATTACAGTATGGCTCGGTGATCAGATTACAGCACACGGTATCGGAAACGGAATTTCAATTCTCATTTTCGCAGGTATCGTTGCTCGTCTTCCACACGCTGTTATTGAACTTGTATCAAAAGTTCGCAGCCACGAAATCAACGCAGTTGCAGTAATCGTAGTTATTCTCATGTTCTTTGGAATAATTGCACTTGTAGTATATGAACAGTCCGGCGAACGTAAAATTCCAGTTCACTATGCTAAACGCGTAGTTGGCCGAAAAATGTACGGTGGACAGAGTACTTATATTCCATTTAAAATTAATCCGTCGGGAGTTATTCCGGTAATCTTTGCATCATCGTTCTTGACTTTCCCGCTCCAGATTATTTCCAGTGTAGGTTCAAGTGGTGCGTCAGCAGGATGGGTTTCTAAGCTGGCATATTTACTTCAGCCGACTGGTTTAACATATAATGTTTTATTGGTTCTTTTGATCGTATTCTTTGCATACTTCTACACACAGGTAACCCTGAACCCCACAGAAATCGCAAAGAACATTCGTGAAAACGGTGGTTCCATTCCTGGAATCCGTACCGACAAAACAGAAGAATACATGCAGAAGGTTTTGAACCGTCTCGTGTTGCCAGGTTCTTTGTATCTTGCAGCTATCGCTGTATTACCAACAATCATTCAGATTGCATTCAAGTTCCCACAGTCAATTGCTATGTTGATGGGTGGTACTTCTCTGTTAATTCTGGTTGGTGTTGATTTGGATACTATGAGCCAGATTGAAGCTCTTCTTAAAATGCATCACTCAGAAGGTCTTGTAAAGAAGGGTAAATTACGTTCAAGAAATCTGTAGAATTTCGCAAATTCTTGCAAATTTTTAACAAATTTCTATAGAACAAACAAGGGAATATGTGGTATATTTTATAACCCGAATTGTAATTCATTGCGAATTGCCATGATTCGGGTTCAACACATTCCCAGGGGGACTTTTATGAAAGTACGAACCAGCGTAAAGCCCATCTGCGACAAATGTAAGGTTATCAAAAGAAACGGAATCGTCCGTATCATTTGTTCAAACCCAAAACATAAGCAGAGACAGGGTTAAGGAGTAACAGATGGCTCGAATTGCGGGAGTTGACCTCCCTAATAAACATGTCGTTGTTGCATTGACTTATATTTACGGTATCGGTCGTTCATCTGCAAAAACGATTTGCGAAAAATGTAAGATTGAACCTACCAAGATGATGAATGATCTTGATCAGGATGAGCAGGCAAAACTTCGTGCTTTGATTGATGCAGAGTACAAGGTTGAAGGTCACCTTCGCTCTGAAATTGGTCTTAACATTAAACGTCTTATGGACATTGGTTGCTATCGTGGTCTTCGTCATCGAAAAGGCTTGCCAGTTCGTGGTCAGCGCACACGCACTAACTCACGTACTCGCAAAGGTAAGAAGAAGACTGTTGCTAACAAGAAAAAGGCTGTCTGATAAGGCGGAGGAATTAATTAATGGCTACCGTAAAAAAACGAAAGGAAAAGAAGAGCGTATACGAAGGAAACGTATATATCCAGGCTACGTTCAACAATACTATCGTAACAATTACAGACTTGAACGGAAATGCTCTTTCATGGGCATCTTCTGGCGGACTTGGTTTCCGTGGAGCAAAAAAATCGACTCCATTTGCTGCACAGTCAGTTGCTGAAACAGCTGTACAGAAAGCAGTAAGCTATGGCTTGCGTGAAGTACACGTATTCGTTAAGGGACCAGGAATGGGCCGTGAAAACGCAGTACGCGCTCTTGGATCGCTTGGACTTAAAGTAAAATCAATTTCTGATGTTACTCCAATTCCACACAATGGATGCCGTCCACGCAAGACTCGCCGTATGTAAAATACACAAAATGGATGTATCAGCTACGTCCATTTTTGTTGTTTTACCAAGGTCAGTAAATGTTAGGTTTTCCTGAAACATTTGTTCAGGGAAAAGTATAAAAAAATTAGCTCTTCGTTGAGCGTAAACCTAAAAAAGGAGTTCAGATGGCTCGAAAAAATCTGCTGAAAGGTTTTAAAAAACCAAAAGGCATTACATTTGAACATCTAGAAACAAATCCGAACTACGGAAAATTTACAGCTTATCCGTTTGAACCAGGCTTCGGTACAACTATCGGAAATACTCTCCGCCGTGTACTCTTGTCTTCAATTCAGGGATATGCAGTAACATCTGTAAGGATTACTTCATTTGATGCTGAAGGTGTTCCTCGTGTAATTCAGAGTGAATTTGATTCAATTGCTAATGTTTCTGAGGATACTCTCGAAATACTTAACAGTCTTAAGATGATTCGCTTTAGACTTCCGAATGATGCGGAACAGGACACACTTCTTTTCGAATTTAAAGGACCTGGAACTGTAACAAGTAATGACTTTGCTAAAGAAGGTCAGCTTGAAGTTTTGACTAAAGATGTACCGGTATTCACAATGATGGCTGGTGCTAATCTTACAATTGAAATTCAGGTAGATCTTGGTAGAGGTTATGTTCCTGCCGAAGTAAACAGTGGTTATATTGAAGTTGTTGGAACTATTCCAATGGACGCAATCTTCTCACCTGTACGCAAGGTAAAATATGCTATTGAACCTTGTCGTGTCGGCGAAAGAAATGACTACGACAAACTCGTACTCGAAGTTTGGACAGATGGAACTATTGCTCCGGATGATGCACTCGCAGAAGCTGCAAAGATTGCAAAAGATCACTTCTCAATCTTTGTTAACTTTAACGACAATGATGTATCTAGCGCAGATGATGGAGATGAAGGTGATGAACGTATTCGTGCATTGCTCAACACTCCTGTTGAAGAACTTGAACTTTCAGTTCGCTCTTCAAACTGCCTTAAGAACGCCAATATCCGTACTATCGGGGAATTGACTAAAAAGACAGAAGATGACATTGCCAAAACAAGAAACTTCGGTAAGAAATCTCTTACTGAAATTAAAGAAAAACTCCTTGAATGGGGACTTACTCTTGGTATGACAGATTACAGTCATCTTAAAAATGTAAATTTAGCAAATCCAAAGCAAAAGGAAGAATCCAATGAATCATAGAACTGGTTTTAATCCACTTTCGCGTACAACTGCACATCGCCGTGCAATGTCACGTAACATGGTAACTTCACTTTTCAGATTTGAACGCATTACAACTACCAGCTCAAAAGCTAAGGAAGTTCGTAAAGCTGCTGAAAAATTGATTACACGCAGCAAGGTTGACACAGTACATAACCGCCGTATTGCTGCAAAGTACATTCAGGATGAAAAAATCTTGAATAAGCTTTTCACAGAACTCGGACCACGCATGAAAGAACGCAAGGGTGGTTACACTCGCATTCTTAAGATTGGTTTCCGTCAGGGTGATGCAGCTGACATGGTAATTCTTGAATTGGTTGACTACAAGCTTCCAACTGAAGAATCTAAAGAAAAACCTGCTGCAAAGGCAAAGAAAGCAGAACCAAAGGCTGAAGCAAAAGAAGCAAAATCTGAAGCTAAAAAGCCGGCAGCTAAAAAAGCACCTGCAAAAAAAGCAGCTGCTCCAAAAGCTAAGTCTGCAAAAGCAGCTCCTGCTGCTGAAGAAGCAAAATAAGGAGTATTGTTATGTCTAAAGCACATCGCGGAACTGGTATCCGTAACGAAGCAAATCACGGAAGAGGAAAATGTCCTCGCTGTGGTAAAGAAAACATTAAAGTTCTTTACGAAAAAGAAATTGATGGCGCTCAGGTAAAAGTATGCAAATACTGTAACGCTGCCCTCAAAAATGCTGCTAGAGTTGAAGCAAGAAAAGCAAAGCCTGCTGTAGAAGCAGCTCCTGCTGGCGATGAAGCTCCTGCAGAAGAAGCACAGGCATAAAGTAGTTTAACTGTGTTTGAGCCGTCCTTCATGGCAAGGACGGCATTATTTTTTTAAATCAGCTTTTCACCAAGAGAAGCGATTTCTGTAATTGCATTGGAAATCTGGACTGCACCTTCTGATGCACCCTGCAACTGTGTAGAAATCGATGTTGAAGAACTAACCTGATCGTTGATTGACAGCTTGATGTTGTCTGCAAGTTCAGCGATTTTCTGCATTGCAGAATAGGTTTTGTTGATAATTTCTTCTGTCTGTTTGGTATTGTCTGATGTATGTTCAACGAGTTCCTGGATGGACTTGGTTGAATTTACAGTCTGGGCCGCAAGAGATTTAACTTCCTTGGCAACTACACTGAATCCACGGCCGGCGTCACCAGCGTGAGCCGCTTCGATTGCCGCATTGAGGGAAAGAACGTTTGTGGTTTCCGCAATGTCGTTAATCATGTGGATAGAGTTTTTAATCTGAACGGTGCTTTCAACAAGCTGTCCGATAGCCTGGTTTGCTTCTGAAATCAATTTGTTTGCAGAATCAATTGTGTCGGTAACTGTACCGATGTTGCCTGAAATATTTTTGATATTTGCAGTAACGTCACCCATTGATTTTGAAATTCCATTGATATTGATGGAAATACCTTCAGACTGGCTAGATACAAGGTCAGCCTTTTCTGTCATTGTATGCATTGTTCTTTCGAGTCTTACGCGGCTCTTGTTGCGTTCTTCCAGAAGAAGTGCGCTGTACAATGAACATGAAATCTGGTCGCGGAGTGTTGAAAAAGTTGTTCCAATTTCGGCCTTTGATTCAAATACGATATAACCGAGATACTGGTCCTGATAGTGCAGAGATTCAACTTCAAAAAGTTCGCCTTCACCGCTGCCCATAATCTGGTCTGGAACGATTTCTTTTGTTTTGAATACCATTCCTTCATCAGGAAGGGCAACTCTTGTTCCGCCACGTATTGCGAGAATCAATGTACTCTTTTCCGGAATAAGATGATTTTCTTCGGTGTATTTGCAGTCATTATACAAAACTACATAACAGCCGGAAATATCGAGTTTAGGAAGAGACTTTTCAAGCAGATTCATCAGCTGCTCTTTGTCTGAGCATGAAAGAATCTGTGTACTGATATTTCTCAAGTTGGCTTCTTTACGCGCTTCGAGCAGAACAGTCTGCTTCTGGGTACGACAGTCAACTTCGTTAATCAGGATACGCGCCTGCTGGAAAAGGTTATCTGCTTTTTTGTAGTAAACCGGATGCTTCTGCAGGGCCGGGAGTGTGTATGCACGGCAAACCGAAATAATGTCCTGCCATACAGAAAATTCCTTTGAAATAGGAATAAATTTATTCAGGCCGCGTGACAATTCTTCCATAAAGATTGGTTTTGATTTTGGATCAAGTGAATCCTGTACGAGGGCTCCGATAAAGCGGATTGTAAATGTATCAAAAAATTCGTGAATTTGTGGAAGTGAATAACGGTTATGGTCCACAACATTTAATATGATAAGTTTGAGTTTATCTTTCCATGTTGCAGAATTGAATAATGAAACTAATTCACTTTCTGTCATTGAAACTGTATTTCGTTTTTTGAATAATCCGCCGCTCTCTTCATCTTTGGCACCGATATTCAAAAATGCTTTTTTTACAGAAACTGATGTACAACCGCAAGATTCTCCAAGGACGAGTTTTGTCTGGTAGCGGAATACTTCCGGAACTGGCTGATTGTTCATCAAAGAAGTTAAAGTTTCGTAACCCTTTGTTCCGAGTCCGTAAAACGGCATTTCTACAGTTGTGATCGGAGGATTGCTCCATGCGGCATCGTTTGTACCGTTAAAACCGCAAACTGCGATATCGTGTGGAACTGAGTATCCTTTTGCAATAAGTTCTTCTTCGGCACCGATTGCAACGTTATCGCCGACTGCAACGACAGCTTCGATATCCTTTCCGATTACAAAGCCTTTATTAATCCATGCGTTGACAGCCTTTGCGCCGTCGCCTAAAGCCCATCCTCCGCAAGGAGAAATAAGGTCGTTGTTTACAGGAATTCTATGTTTTGCGAGACTTTCAAGATAGCCTTCATAGCGTTCTTTTGCGTAAACGTGCGCTTCCGGTCCGCGGATAAATGCGATTTTTGTAAAATGATGAACATCGATAAGGTGGTCCATCATTTCCATAATTCCGGTCTTACAGTCTGTAACAATAAGCGGGTGTCCCGGGAGTCGGAATGTCATACAGATAAGCGGTGTTTTCTGATATTTTTTGTAGTACTCAGTTGTTGCAGGATCAGCATCACTTGATGCCCAGGAAATAATTCCAGAAACAGAATTATCATCGATGAGGTGATAGATGATTGAACCTTGTCCCTTATTTAAAACAGGGCCCCTGAAGGTGAATAAAGGTCTTCCATCTTTTAAACAACCATTCTTTATTCCGCGCCACATGTTGCTTCCGGTTGCGTCTACAAGAGATCTGGTTAAAAAAGCAATAGTATTCTTATTCATAGTATTCTCACATTAATAGTTTATTAAGAAATTCTCACTATTATTATCGGTAATTATACTACTCCTTTAACAACTTGTGTTAAAAAATCGTTATAAAAATTCAACAACGGCAGGCTTGAATTAAAAATTTTGACCTTTACTAAATTATAAAAAGTAATTAGATTTAAAGAATAAGAAACTCAATAAATTTTGAGACATTTTTTTCTAAAAGTATGGAGGAAAAAAAATGAAAAAGATTGTTGGAGCTTTGTCTTTGGCAATGGCTGGTCTTCTGGTTCTTGGCTGTTCAGGAAAATCAGAAGATGTAATTAAAGTTGGTTCTATCGGACCTTTGTCTGGTCCAGTTGCTGTTTACGGTGTTGAATGCAAGAACGGTATCGAACTTGCTGTTGAAGAAATCAACGCAGCCGGTGGTGTAAACGGCAAATTGCTCAAGGTTGTTGCTGAAGATGATGAAGGAAATCCTGAAAAATCAGTAAGCGCATATAAGAAATTGACTACAAAAGATGGAATCAAACTCGTAATTGGTTCTTTGACTTCTGGTTGTACACAGGCTATCACACAGCTTGCACAGGCTCAGAAAGTTCTTCAGATTGCTCCTGCTGCTACAGCACCTGCAATTACAGATGCCGGAAACTTCATTTTCCGTACATGTTTTATTGACCCGTTCCAGGGAACTGTAGGAGGAAAATTCTCTTACGAAACACTCGGTTCACGCAAAGCTGCCGTTCTTTACGACATTGGTAACGACTACTCTGTTGGTTTGACAGACAACTTCGTTGCTACATTCGAATCACTCGGCGGTAAAATCGTTGCAAAAGAATCTTATGCAACTGGCGATAAGGACTTTAACGCTCAGCTTACAAAGATTAAGAACGCTAATCCTGATGTAGTATACCTCCCGGATTACTACGGAACAGTTGCTTTGATCGCAAAACAGCTCCGTGCTCAGGGAATCAACACACCAATCGTTGGTGCTGACGGATGGGACGGAATGAACAACGACAACGCCGGTGACGAAGTTCTCAATGGTTTCTACTCTAACCACTATGCTACTGACTCAACAGAAGGTGCTGTTCAGAAGTTTGTTGAAGCTTTCCAGGCTAAATACAACAAAGTTCCTAACGCATTTGCTGCTCTCGGATACGACTCAGTTTACATGCTCAAGGACGCAATTGCTGCTGCAGGAAGCGCTGACAGCGAAGCTGTTCGTGATGCATTGGAAAAGACTGATGGTGATTATGTAACAGGTCACCTCACATTCGATGACAAACGCAACCCGATTAAATCAGCTGTAATGCTCGAAGTTATCCGCAAGGACGGTGCTTTGACAACAGCTTACAAAACTACAGTACAGCCGTAAGTTTTTAGTATGAGCGCGCGTTGACGCGGCATACGGTTTTACTCACAAAGGCGTGGGTTTCCTTATTCAGGAAACCCACGCCTTTTTTTGTGTGAAGAAGATATTCAGATATAATAAGTTTTGTTTGTCTTTACCTTGTTTTTAATTCCCTGTAAAATAAAAGGGAAAAACAGAAAAAAAGTCGGAGGACGATTTGAACTCGCTTTATATGTTCTTCCAGCAGCTTATTAACGGGCTGTCCCTCGGAAGTATCTACGCTTTAATCGCGCTTGGCTATACGATGGTTTACGGTATCGTCAAGCTTATTAACTTTGCCCACGGTGACGTAATGATGGTGGGCGCATACGCAGGTTATTTTGTATTGTGCGCACTTGGAACTACTCCTTTTGGAATGGTTTGTGCGTTCGTTGCCGCAATGGTAATGTGTGCTCTTTTAAGCCTCGTAATTGAACGGCTTGCATACAGACCTTTGCGTAACGCGCCGCGATTGAATTCCTTAATCACTGCAATTGCCGTTGAACTTATCCTGCAGAACCTGATGCGCGTTCTTCCTTTTGTTGGTCCGGACCCGCGCCAGTTTCCGACAATGGCAACAAAGAACTTTTCTTTATCTTTTGTTTCAATCTCGAATATTCAGCTGATTGTAATTATTTTGAGTGCCGTTCTGATGGTCCTCCTCAATTACATCGTAAACTATACAAAAACCGGTAAGGCAATGCGCGCCGTAAGTTATGACCTCGGTGCCGCAAGTCTTATGGGTATCAGCGTAAACAGGACAATCGCAATAACTTTCGTCATCGGTTCTGTTCTGGCGGGTGCGGGCGGTGTTCTGTACGCTACAGCCTACCCGCAGATTGACCCGGTTATGGGTTATATTCCCGGCCTTAAAGCATTCGTAGCGGCCGTACTCGGTGGAATCGGTTCAATTCCCGGGGCAATGCTCGGCGGCATAATCCTCGGCATCGCAGAAACAATGACCAAGGCTTACATTTCGTCACAGTATGCGGATGCGATTTCTTACTGTATTCTGATTGTAATTCTTCTTGTAAAACCAAGCGGAATTCTGGGCAGAAAAACCCACGTTAAGGTTTGATGGGAGGGCATGTAAAATGATGAAGAATAAAATTATCCGTAACATGGCCATTCCCGGAGTTCTTGCTCTTCTGGCTATTATCGTTCCGACAATTTTGATTAAGGCAGGCGCTATCAACGCTTACACCGCACAGATTCTTACGCTCGGTGGAATCAATGCTCTGATGGCTCTTTCGGTAAACATGATTTGCGGTATCACAGGTCAGCTCAGTCTCGGCCAGGCCGGTTTTGAAGCGCTCGGTGCATATTCAGTTATTATTTTGACTCAGAATATTGGAATTCCACTTCCTGTATCAATTATAATTGCAGCCCTGATTGCCGCTTTCTTCGGGTTCTTAATCGGCTTTCCGACACTCAAACTCGAAGGCGACTATCTTGCAATCGTAACACTTGCCTTTGGCGAAATCATCCGTGTAGTTCTCGTTAACTTAAAGGGAATTACAGGCGGCCCGAACGGCAAGCAGTTTCCTTCAGTGTTTACAACAAACCTTGAATGGGGCCCGACTCTTTCTTATTTTGTAATCATCGGTTCGCTTGTGGCTGTAATTGTTCTTGTTTTGAACTTTATTCATTCAACTTACGGACGCGCAATCCTCGCTGTCCGCGAAGATGAAATTGCCGCAAATTCAAACGGTATCAGCGTATTTAAGTACAAAATGGTCGGCTTTGTAATCGCATCTTTGATTGCAGGTTTTGCCGGCGCACTTTACGCTCCGTTTATCGGCTTTATCAAACCTGACCTTGCAAGCTTTAACAATTCAATCAACGATTTGATTTTCGTTGTATTGGGCGGTATGGGTTCGGTAACAGGTTCAATTCTTGCGGCCTTTGTCCTGACATATCTTCAGGAATTTTTGCGATTCTTACAGAATTATCGACTATTGATTTATCCGGTAATTTTGATTCTTGTAATGCTTTTCCGTCCGCAGGGACTCATGGGAATGCGCGAAGTTTCATTTGTAAAAATCTGGGACGGACTTCCGGGATTTTTCAAAAAACTCTGTTCAAAATTCAAAAAGGAAAAGGTTTAAGGGGAGGCTGTGATGAGCGATAAAAAAATGATTTTGCAGGCCTCTGACATTTCAATTGTTTTTGGCGGATTAAAGGCCGTAAGCGATTTTAATATTGAATTACACGAAGGCGAACTTGTCGGTCTTATCGGACCAAACGGTGCCGGAAAGACAACTGTATTCAACATGTTGAGCGGAGTTTACACGCCGACCAGCGGACAGATTACTTTCTGGGACAAAAAGGGCAAAGTTCACCTGGTAAATAAAAAATCACCGGCCGATTTGAATAAAATCGGTATTGCCAGAACTTTCCAGAATATCCGTCTTTTTGGAAACCTGACTGTTGCTGACAACGTTCGTATTGCGCTCCACTCAAGCCGGCACTGCAACCAGCTTGATGTTTTGTTCCGCACACCGCGTTACCGCCGTGACGAAGCATGGATGAGCCTCAGGGTTCATAATCTTCTTAAATTGTTTAAGATTGCAGAAAAAGAAAATGAACTTGCCTCAAACCTGCCTTACGGTGAACAGCGCAAGCTTGAGATTTGCCGTGCCCTTGCCGCAAATCCGGCACTTCTTCTGCTCGACGAACCTGCAGCCGGCATGAACCCTCAGGAAACTAAAGAACTGATGGAACTCATCGCCTTTATCCGCAATGAATTCAATCTTACCATTCTGCTGATTGAACACGACATGAAGCTTGTAATGGGTATTTGTGAACGGCTTTATGTATTGAACTACGGTCGTGTTCTTGCAAGCGGAGTTCCGGACGAAATCAAAACAAATCCGGAAGTTATCAAAGCTTATCTCGGTTCTGAAGCCGAAAGCCTTGCGTAATGGGAGAAAGCAGAATGGCAAATAAGATGCTTGAAGTAAAAGATTTAGTCGTAAATTACGGGGCAATCAGAGCCCTCAAAGGAATAAGTTTTGATGTTGAACAGGGCGAAATTATCAGCCTTATCGGTTCAAACGGTGCCGGTAAAACAACAACACTTCATTCAATTTCCAACCTTATCAAAAAACAGAACGGCAGCGTTGTGTTTGACGGCGAAAATATTTCTTCGCTTGCTCCGGAACAGATTGTACGCCGCGGCCTGATTCACGTTCCGGAAGGAAGACGAATTTTTGCAAACCTTACTGTAAAGGAAAACCTCGAAATGGGCGCTTTTACAAGAAAGGACCGTGCTGCAATCAAAAATGATATGGAACATGTTTTTGAGCTTTTTCCACGCCTCAAGGAACGTATCCGTCAGATCAGCGGTACTTTGAGCGGTGGTGAACAGCAGATGCTTGCTATGGGACGCGGTCTTATGGCAGAGCCGAAACTTCTCCTCCTCGATGAACCGAGTATGGGGCTTGCTCCGATTCTTGTAGACGAAATTTTTGACATTATCAAAAAAATCAACGCAGACGGAACTACAATCCTTCTGGTTGAACAGAACGCGTTTAAGGCAATGAGCATCGCAAACCGTGTTTATATTCTCGAAACAGGAAGCGTAGCTTCAAGCGGAAATGCGGCTGACATGATTAATGATCCTGCAGTAAAAGCAGCATACCTCGGCGGCTGATGTTGTGTTATAATATATAAGGTGTTTATATAGGAGGTTTGATATGAAAGTTTGTGATATTATGACTAAAAATCCTATTTATGTAGGACCGGACACTTCTGTAACTGACGCAAAGGCTCTTATGAATAAAGAAAAAATCAATAAGTTGCCTGTTCTTGATAAATCAAATCGTCTTGTTGGAATCGTAACTAAGAATGATCTTCAGAAAGCAGATCCATCAAGTGCTTCTACCCTCGATATTTATGAACTTGGATACCTTTTGTCTAAACTCAAGGTTGAAAAGGTTATGGTTAAAAATGTTGTAACTGTTGACTGCGATGAGGTAATCGAGGAAGCTGCCCGCATTATGGCAGACAAAAAAATCGGCTGTCTTCCGGTTCTGTGCGAAGGCATTTTGAGCGGAATCATCACAGAAACAGATATTTTTAACGCCTTTGTAAACATGTTTGGTGCCCGTCATCCGGGCGTACGCGTAACACTCGAAGCTCTCGAAAAACCTGGTGAACTTGCACGTATTACCCAGGCACTTGCCGAAAAGAACGCAAATATTGTTTCTACGGTAACTACTGAAGGAATCGATGTTTCAAAGCGCAACGTAACAATCAAGGTAGGTAATATTTCGCTCAAAGAAGTTGAATCTATCCTGAACGGCTGCAACGTAAAAATTCTCGACATCCGCGAAACTAAATAAAATTATCTCTAAAAAGCCGTTTAAAGCGGTTTTTTAGAGATTTCAATAACTTTTAATAATTTAATGGACTCCAGCAATTTCCTATATTAAATTATATATATGAACCTGAGTTTAGAATCTCTGCTCGAAAGATTTTTAAGAAATTATACTTCTCCATTTACAGTCAACGATCTTGCCCAGTTGATGAAAACCTGCGGCAAAAAAGTTGATAAGGATGAATTGATTGAATTTCTTCAGATGGACGAAAGAGTTTTTGCACTTGAAGGCAATCATTTTATAACTCAGGCCGGCGCATTTACCGGAATGTTCTTTAGTTTTGTTCCGACTCAGCAGGAACTGGACCAGAAAGTTTTTGTACCGGGCGACAGATGTATGCCGTTTGTGGACGGCGAAATGCTTTCCTGCAGCCTGGATTTTGAGTATGCGGGTAAAATTCTTCCGAAGACTACATTTGAAACGGACTGTAACACCGCCCGCGACCTCTTTACCTTTTACGGTGATGAATACGCAAGTCAGTACATCGGAGCAGACCCGATAAACGCAGATTTAAACCTGGCAAACAACGGTTTTGAACTTCCGCCAAAATTAAAGCTCACGGCAGTTTCTCTTGAACGCGTAATGGAAGACTTTGACTTTCAGAAAGGCGACAGAATTCTCTGCCGTGTCAACAACTGGGACAGAGGCATTATAGAAATCTTTCCGGAAATCGAACACAACAAAAATCCATTTATCCGTGCCGCAGAAATTACTGAACGCGAAAAATGGTGTAAAAAACTTGAAGATGCACTTCTTTTAAGTTTTGACAAGATGGGCCCGTGTAATTCAATGGAACAGCAGCTCGGTTTTGCTTTTTACGAAAACCGGCGCGAGTTATGTTCTCCGGAATGCAGTTCGATTCATGAATTTCTGGACAAGGCTGCACGCGTTGGTATGGAACTTTTTGGCGTAGAAACACGTCTCTGGAAAAAGAATGAAGATGTTCCTGCGGTAGGCAAGTGGAATATGGACACACTTTTCCACGGAAGGTCCGATAAAGATGATTTTGCTCCCGCAAGATTCAGTGGAATGCCTGAGTATATAATTGACTGCTATATAAAAGACCAGCTGTATGAAAAAAAAGATGATCTGGATTCGTTGTGCGAAGCAATGATTCCGAGTTCAATTCAAATGACAGAAAAAGAGAGATCTGACTTTACATTGCATATTATGCGGCGAAATGCTATAATCCGTAACAAATACAACAGATTTGCTGATTTTGCGATGGGTTCAATCAGACATGACGCATTGAGTTTGTATTCAAGAGTAGGCGACCTTGTTTACGAAGTAGATTGTGCAGGCAAAGAAATTGTTAAGTTCCCGCAGCAGGAACTTGTAACCCTTTCACAATTGTTTGCTCACATTACAAGGATGCTCGAAATGCTTGCCGGTGAAAAGGAATGTGCAGACGAAGAACAAACTGCAATTAAACTTTCGCTTGAAGGCATGGAATATAATTTTGAAGACATAAGAACCCGCTTAAAGGCAGCTGTTGACAGATCTCTTGCTAAAAGATTCAAAGTTATCTGATCAGAGACTGTTCGCTATTTTTGCGGAGGATTACAATGCTTTCAGATGTAAATATCGGTGAGTTTTTAAGACTTGGTGGCATTTACAAAGACATTGGCGGCTCTACAGCTTTAGAGTGCTTTGATTCAATCTGCAAAAAAATCAACCTTCCTCAAGGATTATCAGCCAGACATTTATATGATGCTCTCTGTCAGAGAGAAAGCGTTTTGAGCACTGCTGTCGGAAAGGGATTTGCAATTCCGCACTCGCAGCAGCCACTTGTAAAGCGTGTTGAAGACCAGAGAATTTATATCTGCTACTTGAAAGATCCGATTGATATGCAGGCAATGGACAGCAAAAGGGTTTCTACGATGATTATTCCCCTGAGCTGCAGTGTACAGGCGCATCTGCATATTATTTCGCGTCTGGCACGACTTTTACAAAATCCACAGTTTAAAAATGCACTGGAAACCAGACAGGATTTTGATGTCATCTTTCCGTTGACACGCCAGTTCTAGGTTTTTAGTCATAAATATTTTTTAAGGGGTTATTTTATGGACACAAAAGGTATTGCTGCCGTTGCAAAATCAATTCGCAGTTTGTCAATCGATGCTATCCAGAAAGCAAAATCAGGTCATCCTGGACTCCCGCTTGGATGTGCAGAGCTTGCTGCTGTTTTGTACGGAGAAATCCTCAAGCACAATCCGGCTGATTCAAAATGGGCTGATCGTGATCGCTTTGTTTTATCTGCAGGACATGGTTCAATGCTGCTTTATTCAATTTTGCATTTGAGCGGCTACAAAGTTACAATGGAAGACATCAAAAACTTCCGCCAGATTGGTTCGGCCTGCCCGGGACACCCGGAATACGGCTACACAGACGGTGTAGAAAACACAAGTGGTCCTCTTGGTCAGGGCATTGCACTTGCTGTTGGTATGGCTCTCGCAGAATCACACCTGGCTGCAAAATATAATACTAAAAATCACAAAATCGTAGATCACTACACATATGCTCTTGTCGGCGAAGGCTGTCTTGAAGAAGGTGTTTCTTCTGAAGCAAGTTCTTTTGCAGGTCACAACAAGCTCGGCAAACTGATTGTATTCTACGATCAGAATAAAATTTCCATCGACGGTTCAACTGACATTACTTTTACGGAAGATATCGGAAAGCGCTACGAAGCATACGGCTGGCAGGTTTTGAAAGGCGACATGTACAATGTTAAGGGCCTTGTAAAACTTGTTGAAAAGGCTAAAAAATGCTCTGACAAACCGACTTTGATTATGCTCAAGTCAGTTATCGGTAAGTTTGCACCAAAACAGGGAACTCCTGCCGTACACGGCGAACCTCTCGGTGACAACGATGTAGCCCTTACAAAGAAGGCTCTCGGAATCAGCCCTGAAGAATTTTTCTATGTTGATCCGGATGCATTGCGCTACTTTAACGAAAAGAAAGCTGACTTTGCCAGAAAAGAAGACGACTGGAACAAAGAATTTAACGCCTGGGCAGATGAAAATCCTGAACTTGCAAAACAGTGGAAGGCTTCTTACGAAGGAACAGAAACTGCTTCTGCTGCAGACCCGGCTTACGAAATTGGAGCTTCTGTTGCAACACGTACTGCAAGCGGCGATATGATCAACACAATGGGTCTGAGCCATTCATATCTCGTTGGTGGAAGTGCAGACCTTAAGGGTTCAAATAAATCAGGAATGAAGTGTGATGGTGGAACTTATACACCTTCAAACAGAGCAGGCCGTTCAATTGAATACGGTATCCGCGAGTTTGGAATGGCAAGCGAAGCTGCCGGAATGAGTCTCCACGGAGGAATCCGCCCGTTCGTTGCAACATACCTTGTATTCAGTGATTACATGAGACCGTCAATTCGTCTCGCTTCCATCATGAAGCAGCCTGTAATCTACGATTTGACTCATGACTCAATTTACCTTGGCGAAGACGGTCCCACACACCAGCCGATTGAACAGCTCGCTTCTCTGAGGGCTATTCCGGGCGTACAGGTTTTGAGACCGGGCGATGCTGAAGAAACTGTAAGTGCATGGCACATGGCTATGGAAAGCAAGGACCATCCGGTTGTTCTTGCCCTTACAAGACAGAATGTTCCTGTTTATGCAAAAGAGGATTCAAACTGGAAAAACACTATCAGGCAGGGCGCTTACATTGTTAAAAAAGGAAGCGATACTCCTGATGTAACAATCCTTGCTACAGGCAGTGAAGTTTGCATGGCTCTTGATGCTGCAGCAAAGGTAACCGGAAAGGCTGTTCGCGTAGTAAGTGTAATGGACAAAAAACTTTTCGAAGCTCAGGACGACGCCTTTAAGGCTCAAATCCTTGGCGGAGCAAAACGCGTTGTTGTTACAGAAGCCGGATGTTCAACCGGATGGGAAAGCTACGTTAACGACAAAAAAGATTTGTTTACAATCGACCGCTTTGGCGAAAGCGGACCTGGCAAGAAAATTGCGGAAGCCTTCGGCTTTACAGCAGAAAAACTTGCTGAATTAATAAAATAATCATAGAAAAACGAACGCCCGGGGAAGGTTTTACCTTTTCCGGGCGTTTGCTTTTAAAAATTAAACCGTCAGTCTTTTCTGGATTTTAAATATGACACAACACCAAGTGTAATTCCGCCAACTATCATCAGAAAGCAGAGTATCTGGCCTGTAGAAATGTTGAACATGGAAGTGTTCATGTAGAGCGGTGCCGACGGGTCTGCTGAGATGCGGTAACCGATGTCTGCGTCCGGCTCCCTAAAGTATTCAATAAAGAATCTGAAAATTCCGTAGCCTGCGATATAAAGTGAACTTGAAAATCCGTCAAACGGCTTTTTTCTGTGAAGCAGCCATATAATCAAAAATAAAATCAGCCCTTCAAAAAGAGCTTCGTAGAGCTGGCTTGGATGACGCGGCAAATTGATGAGAGCGCCGTTGAGTTCCATTCCGCACTTTTGTGCAAAGTTCTGTACCCACGCAATCGAAGCAGAAAAGCGTTCAGCACCAGGAAAAACGGTTCCCCACGGTATTGTTGTGATGCGGCCGTAAAGTTCTCCGTTGAGGTAGTTTCCCAGGCGGCCAAATGTGTATCCGGCAGGAATTGCGGTTGCCATTGCGTCCACCCATTTGAGTATAGGTTTTTTGCGGCGTACACACCAGAAAATCATTCCGATAAAGCCGCCGATAAAACCGCCGTGATAACTCATGCCGGCAAGACCTGTAAACTGTCCCTTATCATTGAAGGGCCAGAAAATCAGCCATGGTTTTTTATAATAAATTCCTGAAGTGTCGTAAACGAGGGTGGAAAAAATGCGGGCGCCGATTAAAAGAAAGACGATGCCTGTGGCAATAAAACTAAAAATGTCATCTTCCGTTGCCTTGTAGTCCTGTGTATCAAGAGCACCTTCTTTGAGAAGTTTCTTGAGCACAATGAATGCGGTTCCAAAGGCAAAAATATACATAAGTCCGTACCAGCGGATTAAACCCAGCACCGGTACTCCCGGAAAAATTTCGGGATGAATCCATGAAGGATAGTTAATGTATAGCGGTAGAAAATTCATTTTTTATTCCTTTTTTAAATTCTATAATTTAAATCCCTGCTGGGCTGCCTTTACGAGTTTACTCTTTAAAAGCAGGTTTTCGTTTCTCAACTGGTTAATTTCGTAAGCCTGGGTTTTGATTGTTTCTGCAAGTTCGCCCATGCTGAGGGCACCGGTTCCAACCAGGTCTTCAACATAAGACATTTTCTGAGAAAAATCGTCGTTTGCTTCTTCTGTTGCAAGTTCGTAAGAAGCGTCCGTATCAATGTCTTCAAAAGTTCCTTCAAACTGAAGTGTTTCGCTCTGGAGAACCTTTTCTGCGATACGGTAAATTGCCTGGGAAATTACTGCATTCGGTTTGTAAATGATAACCGGCAGGCGTGAAGAAAGCGCCTTGTCCTGGAGTGAGTCCCGGTACATTACGCCCAGGGATTCAACATCGAGACCAAGGTACTGCTGGCATGAACGGCGGATTTTGAGAGCCTTGTCAGCGTCCTTCGGTTCGTCAATCATGTTCATTACGAGGCGCGGATGGAACTGACTCATGCGTTCAGAGAAAACTTTTGCACTTTCAGGGTCAATTTCGCTGATTGCCTCAATCATTTTTGGAATGTATAAGCGCTGAAGGGATGCAGAGTCGCCCTTGAGCTTTTTCATGTACTGGGCTGCCGGGCTGTTCTTTTTGAATGAACTTGCCATCAGCCTGAATACTGCGTTTTTAAGGAAAAGATAACCGTTCAATGTGGCTGTAACTGTGGGAGCGGTTACAACGATTCCCTGAGGTGACAGGAGGAACAGATCAAGAATTGTGAGGTGTGTTCCTGCACCAAGGTCTATAATGAGATAGTCGCAGTCCAGTGACTGGAACTTTTTAATCAGATTGTTTTTCTGGAAAATTTTGAGGGAACTTAAGCCCGGAATTTCGGAATCTCCGGCAATAAAGGAAACGTTTTCGTACTCTGTGGGCTGAATTATTTCTTCGAAGGAACTCTCGCCTGTGAGAAAGGTTCCGATTCCCTTTTTTGGTGAGCTTTGTCCGATTACAAGGTGGAGGTTTGAAGCCCCCAGATCCAAATCAGCAAGAACAACTTTTTTTCCTGCCTGTCCTAAAGTTATTGCGAGGTTAGCGGAAAGAAGACTTTTTCCAACGCCGCCTTTACCGCTGGCTATAGGTATTATCTGCATTATCAAAGTATATCACGAAAGGGAGCGATTGACCAAGTGTGAAT
>JAEENG010000208.1 GCA_016283615.1 Treponema sp. | reverse complement strand
TAAGATACTGGTTTACCGCAGCAGAATCCTTTACTGCCGCGTAGTTTACTTTACATGTATCAACAGTTGTTGCAGGTGTATTGATTTCCCAGCTCACACCGCTGCTTGAACTCTGGAGTGTAATCAGATTTGCCGAAGTTCCGGTAATTACAAAGGCACCTGTAACATTCTGAGTTGTTCCGGAACCAAAGGTTAAAGTTGTTCCGCCTGTTGTATCTGTAAACGAAGCAAACGTATTGTCTGCAGAGAAAGTTGTATTTGCAGAAACGGTTGTCGCACCGAAAGTGTTGCTTCCTGAGAAAGTAGTTGCGGCGGCTACTGTTGTAGTGCCGAACGTGTTGTTTCCTGAAAAAGTAGTTGCGGCGGACACTGTTGTAGTGCCAAAGGTGTTGTTTCCTGTAAATGTTGCTGTGGCAGACACTGTTGTAGTTCCGAAAGTGTTGTCGCCGTTTACGGTTGCACCCGCCCCTCTGAATTCAACCTGGTTGAATGTTTTTCCGGCCCCTTCGATTACAGCGCCGGCTCCGCTGAAGATTACTTTGCCGGTTCCTGCAGTAAAGGTTCCGTTGTTAGTCCAGTTGCCACCGACAGTAAGTGTGACTGCACCCGCGTCAAGCGTTGCATTTGCAGGAATTGTTACAGAACCCACAGTTGAATCGGCTCCGATTGTAAGCGTTGCTGCATTGATTCCATCACCTGGAACGAGGACGGCTGAACCTGTAATCGTATTAATTGAACCGCCTGCCACTGTGGTAAGTGTTTTTGCTGCGGTAAATGTAATTGTTGAGCCCGCCTCAAAACCGATTGTACCGTTTACGGTTATGTCCTGTGCACTCGAAAGTGTTCCGCCGGTTGCTGTCAATTCATTTGCAACGGTCAGTGCCGAAGAAACTGCCGCTGTTCCACCGGTTATTTTTAGATTGTAATAATCTGTTGTGCCATAATCCTGAACAGCGCCGCCTGCAGTGTATACAACAAGTCCCTTTGTTACATCGTTTTTGCCGATTGTAATTCCGGCAGAGCGGTTTATTGTTCCGTTATTTGAAATTGAACCGCCTGCCCCAAATGTGATATTTGCGCCAGCGTTCAAAATTCCGTTATTTGTAAGGGCCCCGTTTACAGTTATGGCACTATTACTGGTAAATTCAGCAGTATTATCTATCGTGAGGTTTCCATAAGTTGTGCCGAAAAGTGCCGAACCGCTGCCTGTGTATTCAACCAGAGAAGCATCGTCATTTGTAACAGTTGTGATTGAAACAGTCTGGCTTCCTGCAAGAATTACGGTTCCGTTGTTTGTAAATGTGCCGCAAGTCAGGTTGTTTGCACCAAGTGTAAGCATTGAACCACTTTCTACTGTGATCGCGCCGCTTCCAAAGGCCAGGGCCGCTGTCAGAACCGGCTGTTTTGCGGCATTTTCAATTATTGCCGTACAGCCCGCCGTAGGAACAATTCCTATATCCCAGTTTGACGGCTCTGTCCAGCTTGTATCTGTTGCACCGGTCCAGATAAAATCGATTTCTGACAAACCGGTTCTCCAGCCGTTTTGAATTATCGTCTTATAATCAGCACTTGTTGTTCCCGCTGAAGGAACAGTGTTTTCGGCTTCATAATAAAGAGTTGTGTAATCTGCACTTGAGGCTGTGTCTGTTACGCTTACAGCCGAATCAATAGAAAGATACTGTCCGGTTCCTTTTGCTGCAGAAATCTTGAATCCACCTGTACCTGTTACGGTCAGGCGGCTTGAAGTTCCGGATCCGCTCAAACTGAGAGTTCCTGCAACAGATGGAGAACTTGTTAAATTTAAGGTTTTTCCACCGGCATCTGCCATGATAAAGTTGTTAAAGGCGGTATTTGAACTTCCGCTGATTACAGGTGAACCGGTAAATTCTACAGTTCCGCTGTTATGAGTAAAGGTTCCGTTGTCGGTCCAGTTTCCGCCGACGCTTGTCGTTGTGGCAGCTGTATATGTTCCTGCGTTTGTAAACGCGCCGGTAACTGTCAGTTCTGTGCCGTCTGCGTCGAGTGTTGCATTTGCAAGAATGGACAGGGCAGTTGTTGTAAAATCTCCTGTCAGTGTAACTGTGGTTGCAGTTGTTCCATCACCGGCCGTGAGAGCGCCTCCCAGAGTGTCAGCCGGCAGAGAAACAGTTCCAATAGCTGTCAAACCTGCAGCGGCTGTCAAACTACCGCTTCCTGAAACTGTGACATTTGTAAAAGTTATTCCTGAGGCAGTGACTGTATTAGTGTTTGCAATTTTTACCGGATAATCTGCACGCCAGCCTGTAACATTACCGCCCAGTGTAAATGTGCCTGCATTGGTAATTTTATTACAAGTCTGAACCGCTCCGCTTACAGTAAGCCTTCCGTTAGCGCCCACAGCAATTCCGGTGCGGTCATCAATTAAAACATTTGGAATTCCACCGGTTTTATTATCTGTTCCTGCATTTACAGAAACAAGGTTTGCAGTTCCATTTACCGTAAGCCATGAACTGCCATTCCCCTGTAATCCGTTAAAGTAAAGCTCCTTTGCTGTAAGAGTCTTACCGGCACTTAAGACAACATTACCATTTGTATAACATACGATATCGCAGTTATCGCAGGTATAAGCGGAACAACCAATGGTAATCGTTGCTCCGCGCATGTCGATTCCACTTGTTATGCCATAGGCATTTGTGTAGCCGGTTGCACCCTGAGCATACACTGAACCGCGGCCTGACAGCGTAATTGTTGTGCTGTCACCATAAATCTGATCGCAGGTAAGTTGAATTCCATTATTAATAGTAATTGCACTTGCCGCACTGCAGATAATACGGCCACAAGTGACATCCGAAGCAAGTGTAATTGTAGAAGCTGTATTTAAATAAACGGTATCACCTGCATCATCAGGGTAGCCGGTAACAGGATTACCGGAATTGTCGCTCCAGTTATTTTTATCTTTCCAGTTCGTACTGTAAGAGCCGTTCCAGTAATAGTTTGTAGTATCAACAGGACTTACTTCAGCAGCACCGTTTTGTGTTGTTACATTAATAGTTCCTTCATTATAGACAGTACCGTTATTATTCAGAGTTCCGACGGTAATTATTCCCTGATTGATTATAGTCGAATTGTTTGTAATTGTTGTTGCCCTAAGCTCGCCGACCGGATAAACCATAATTGTTCCGGTGTTTGTAAGAGTCCCGTTTATTGTTACTGCACCAAGAATATAAAGTTTACCAGCGTTATTAAAGTCACCTGTATAATTAATTGCAGAGCCGCCTGCAACAATAACAGTAGTTGTTGCCTGGATACCGGTGGTAGTAGCCTGCTGCCATGATAAATTTCCGGTATCTGCCGCAATCGCTTCTACGGTTTTTTCTGAGCCATTGTACAGGAAGTAGCCGGTCTGAGTTCCAACAGTAGTGTAAACATATGTTGCTCCCCACACAAAACTTCCCAGGGCAAAGAAAACCACTGCGCACAAGGACTTGAGCGCTGATGGGAGAGAAGTTAAAAATGTTTTGTGGTGGTGTTTACTCATCAACATATTCAATTATAGAACTATCGCCTGTTCTTTTCTGCGCATAGTTTATCTCTTCAATTATCGGAACTTTTAGTTAATGAATTTAGAAAAACTGTGAGGTGAGATCTATATAAAGAGTGGGTTTTACAAGTATTTACAGGCTGATGATTTTATTCATCTGATGAACTGTACTCCGACGGCTGTCGTCTTCAAATTCAACCAGTTGAACTAATTTTATTGTTGAATCCGGCAACCCGGCATCCTCATGAACCATCAAATCAGCAGAAGACAATTCAGTGTCCCATTTTGATTTTTTAAAACATTCAGTGATGCTGTCAATTCTATCCTTAAGATCAGCAGAAACTGAAATTTCAAGATACGCTATAGGTGCGGCTATACTTTTTGCGACTGGCACTACTGCTTCAATAAGACTTTTGCAAACATTCTGACAATCCATACCGAATATTTTAACACAGAATGCAGTTATCGTCATTAAAAAATGGAAGGTTTATCCGTTTTGAGCATAAAAGACAAAAGGCTGTCCTGAAAGTTGCAAAACCTTCAGGGACAGCCCCGTGCCTCACACAGGCATGCCGCTTTGTGTAAGAAAATTTATCCTACTAGTCGGCTTTGCCAACCAAACACATCCATTCGGCCTGGGCGCAGAGTGTTTCGCCGACGTATGCTTTACCGGCCTGAACAATCATGTTCTTGCTGGTGCGTTTGTTTTCAACTTCGATGCGAACTGTGTCACCAGGACGAACCTGATGCTTAAACTTTACGTTGTTAACAGTTCCGAGGAAGAACAAACTGCCTTCGTCAAATTTTTTCTGAAGGCTCAGGGCAGCGCCGCCGCACTGTGCCATTGTTTCAACCAGGATTACGCCCGGAACAACAGGGTACTCCGGAAAGTGTCCCTTAAAGAAAAAGTCTTCATCAGTAAATTTTCTTGTGGCAACACAGCCGTTTTCATCGTAGCTGTCAATGCTGTCTACGAACAAAAATGGTTTTCTGTGGGGCAATAATGTTTCTACATTTGTAAAAGGTAAATCTGCCATATTTATTTCCTAGTTAACTTTCTTGAATACGAGAATTCCGTTGTGTCCGCCAAAACCAAAGTTTCCGCTCATTGCAACAGGAACATCGATTTTAATTCCCTTGTTTGGTGTGTAGTCAAGGTCACATCCGCCTTCAACATCCGGATTGTCCAGGTTGATTGTCGGAGGAATAAATCCTTCCTGAATAGCCTTGATACAAACCATTGCTTCAAGACTTCCTGCATTTCCGAGACAGTGACCTGTCATACTCTTTGTAGAAGAAATGTGGAGTTTTTTAGCTGCTTCACCAAATGCGTTGTGGAGCATTTTTGTTTCGCCGCTGTCGTTCAGGTGAGTTGAAGTTCCGTGAGCGTTGTAGTAAACAACATCTTCCGGTTTGATTCCAGCATCTTTCATGGCAAGAGTCATTGCCTTAGCACCGCAAACTCCGTCCGGATTTGGAGCGGTAAGGTGATAACCGTCAGTTGTTGCACCATAACCTGCTACTTCAGCGTAGATTTTAGCGCCACGGGCTTTTGCGTGTTCATATTCTTCCAGTACGAGAATTGTTGAACCTTCACCGATTACAAAACCGTCGCGGTCCTTGTCGAACGGACGGCTTGCTTTTGTCGGATCATCAACCCATTTTGTAGAAAGAGCCTGCAAAACACCAAAGCTGATGTTTGTAAATCCGTTCATTGCAGATTCTGAACCACCAGCGAGACATACATCAAGACGTCCGCTGCGAACCTGATCCAAAGCATTACCGATTGCGTCTGTACCAGAAGCACAGGCAGTTGCAACAGTGTGTGCAGGACCGTGAATTCCAAATACGATACTGATGTTTCCGGCAGCTTCGTTAGGAATGAGTTCCGGAATTGTCATTGGTGGAACGCGTTTGTATTCTGAACCAAAGTAGCTTTTGTAGCTTGCTTCCATTACTTCAAATCCGCCGATACCAACACCAAGGTAAATACCTGCATCTTCAAGAATTTCTTTGTTTTCTGTGATGCTTGCATCATCAAGAGCCATTTTTGCAGCAGCAACCGCGTACTGTGTAAATTTTGCCATTTTGCGTGCAAGTTTAGCATCCATATATTTTGAAGCGTCAAAGTCTTTAACTTCTGCTTCATACTTTACCTTGAACGGAGTGCTGTCATAAGCAGTGATCGGGCCGATTCCGCTCTTTCCAGCCTTCATGTTTTCCCAAGATTCTTCTACAGAATTTCCAAGTGCGTTTACAGCACCCATACCAGTAACTACTACTCTTCTCATTTTATTCTCCTGTTATAATGGGGGAAGTCTCCCCCTCGCTCCAAACCGCAGGTTTTACGCTACCCCCTCTCCTAGGGTTGCACCCTAAAACCCGCGTATTTGACTAGCAGCCGAGGCCGCCGTCAACGCCAATTACCTGGCCAGTGATATATGTACTCAAGTCGCTTGCTAGGAACAAAGCTGCTCCCGCAACATCTTCTGTTTTACCTGCTCTTTTGAGAGGAACTGAATCAATCATTGCCTGCTGGAGTTCCGGTTTTAGAACTGCAGTCATGTCTGTTTCGATAAATCCCGGTGCGATACAGTTTACGCGAACTCCGCGGCTGCCTACTTCTTTGCTCAAAGCTTTTGAATAAGCAATCAAACCGCCCTTAGATGCAGCGTAATTTACCTGACCACCCTGTCCGTGCAAACCAACAATACTTGACATATTGATGATTGAACCTGACTTGCGGCGGATCATGTCATTTGAAACAATCTGACAGATTAAGAAAGAAGAAGTCAAATTAATGCGCAAAACATCGTTCCAGTCGTCGAGTTTCATACGGAAAGAAAGACCGTCGCGTGTGATTCCTGCATTGTTTACAAGAACGTCAAAGCCGCCGGCTTCTGTGAGGGCAGCCTTTACAACAGAAGTAACCTGTTCTGCGTTGCCTACGTCTGCACAAATCTCGTGGAATTTAGTGTTGTTTTCTGAAGCAAGTTTTTCAAGTTCATCTTTTGCGCTGCTTGGTTTAGAGCAGAGGCCCCAGACTTCACAACCGTTTTTAATGAACATTTCTACGATTCCGCGTCCAATACCGCGGCTGCTTCCTGTAACAAGGGCTTTTTTATTCAATAATAACATCATGAACTCCTGTTATCCTAAAATTAAAGTGAATTGATTGCTTCTGCTGTGTTTACAGAAACTGCCTTCCACTGTTCTGCGTAAGAAGTTTTTCCCCAGAGCCCAGCCAGAACTGAACCCGGACCTACTTCGATCACATTCCATTCGTTATCTTTGTCGCTTGCCATCAAATCAGCAAGAACTGCTTCTTCGTCTG
>JAEENG010000207.1 GCA_016283615.1 Treponema sp. | reverse complement strand
GGAAAAACTCGTAACTTTGATTTTTAAGGCAAAAGGTTCTGTTGACCCTGATGCCGGAACAACTCCTTACGGAATTTTCTATGCATACGTTCAGAACGGTGCATGGCAGACTCTTCTCCGTCATAATTCATCAAACCAGGTTAAGGGTTCAAACAATATGAGCCGTCTCCGCGCTCCTGAAGGACCGGGCGATATCGTTTCTGACTGGCATGATTACCGCCTCGTATTTGACCTGAGCGGCGGCCCTCAGAACATGAAAGCCTTTGCTTACATTGACGGTGTTCTCCGTCATTCTGACACCTGCAAGGAAAGAACTGACTTTACCAAGAACGCTGATCCAAAACTTGATACAAGCGCACTCAACTGGAATATGATGCTCGGTCAGGGTAACTATCTTGAATTCGGCGACAATGACGGTTCAACAAATGCGTTTGGCCGCTATGCTTACTTCCTCACAGTAATTGACGAGGACGTAAGTGCAATGTCTCTCGAAGAAATGGGCAAAAAACTCAAGGCAGATCTCGTTACCAACCCGACTACAAAAAATGATCCTCCGCCACCAAGCAAACGCCCTGCTAAAAAACCTGCAGGAATCAATATCCAGGGACCGGAAGTTAATTCTAAAGACCCTGTATTCTACGACACTTCTACTGTAAAAGGCAAAATCAAGCTGAACAAACTTCCTTACAGCCGCGCAAACGCAGAAGTTGTTACAGAAAACGGCGAAGTTCCGGATGTAAAAATTGCCGCAACAGTTGATCCAAGCGGAGCAAACGGTGCATACAAGACAATCGGGGAAGCAATCGACGCTGTTCCGGAAGGAAGCGCAATCAAGGTTATGCCTGGCTTCTACTACGAAAAACTCAAGATTACAAAGAACGGAATCAGCCTTATCGGTACAAACCCGTCTACAACTGTAATCTACGGCTTTGAAGCTGACACCGGCGGAATTGACGGCAACCTCCTCGTTGAAGTTAACCTTCTTCCAAAGGGAGCCGACTCTGTAGGCGACAAGGTAGCTATTCCTGAAAGCCCGGCTGCAAACGCATACTTTAACGCATGCAATATCACTTTCTACAACAAGGGCGCTGAATGGAACAAACTCTGGGGAGGAGCTGAAAAACGCTCAATCGCCCTGGCACTCAAGGGTGTTGATAAGTGTTACCTCAAAAACTGTGTATTCCTTGGACAGCAGGACACTCTTTACTGGCGTTCCGGTCGTATCTACGCAGAAAACTGTTATATCGAAGGCGATGTTGACTACATCTGCGGTGGTGCAACAGCCCTCTTTGACAACTGCAAAATCTTTACAGTTCCACAGTACAACGGCGGTATCATCGTTGCAGCCGCTGCAGCAGACACAGGTTACAAATCAACTGCTAATTTTGCAAACGGCTATGTATTCCGTAACTGTAAGATTACAGGCGACTCTACATTCGTAGGACAGCAGAAAAAAATCTGTATCGGACGCGGAACATGGACCGGCGGTTCAGCAACAAGCGAAACTCAGACAGGTAAAACTGTTTACATCAACTGCAGCTTTGACAATATGATCAACGCAAATCCATGGAACAACTGGGACAGTGTTAATACGGCTGCAAAATGTTTCTTCCGTGAATACAAATCAACAGGCGACGGTGCTTCAACCAAGGACCGCCCGCAGTTGAGCGACGCTGAATACAAGGCAACATACAGTTCAACAGAAAAAATCCTCGGATTTACACCGAAATTCTAATATTCCATTTTTCATAAAAATGTGATAATCTACTGCCAGTGATGAAAAGAACATTTTCCCTGCTGGCAGTTTTTTTTATGTCTCTGGCACTTTTTGCCCAGAGCGCACCTTCTCTTGATCAGGTTTTGAATTCACTTACATCCCGCAAAGTGACAGAAGGTTCATTTACAATGCAGAAAACTTCCGCAAAATTAAAACGCCCCCTCACATCCAGCGGAACATACATTATGAGTGACAAAGGAATCGTGTGGAATACCATCAAACCTTTTCCACAGACAATGGCTGTCACAGAAGATGCAATGATTCAAATCAGACCCGACGGAACAAAAAATGTTGTTGACGGCTCGGGAAACGAAATTTTTAAGACAGTTGCTTCAAGCGTAAAATCAATTTTTGGTTCATCACGTGAAGGAATCGAAAAATCTTTTAACATAAAAAACTTTACTTCAGATAAATCCACCTGGAACCTCACTCTTGTTCCAAAAGACAGTACAATCGCCGGTGCCCTCAATTCAATTGAACTCGGCGGTTCCTGGAAGGGAAGTGACTGCTCTCTGGACAAGACTGTAATAGTGCAGGGCGAGTCAAATTCAACTGCATACACATATTCAAACCAGGTTTACAAGGACGCTCTAAGTGAATCTCAACTTGAGTACTTTAAAAAATAGAGTCAGCCACAGAATCTTTCTAAAACTCTGGATTTTACTTCACACTCTTGCCGCAGGCGTTTTTGTTGCCCGTCTTGCAGCAGGCGGTCTCAATATCAACGCCTCTTTTTTAGACATGATTCCGTCGGACACACACAGCAGTGCCGCAAAAATTGCCGAAGAAAACATTACGTCTTCTTCCCAGAACAATGTTTTTATTCTTTCAAAATCTCTCGACTTTTCAATTGCAAAGCAGAACGCACAAAAAGTTTACGACGCGCTCAAAGATGATGACCGGTTCAATTCTGTTTTTCTGTATGCGGACAATGAAAACGCCCGGGATGTGACTGAGTTTTTGCAAAAATACAGATTCAATCTGTTGAATCAATCCGCCGTGGAAGAACTCAAAACTCCTGACGGCGCACAAAACTTTGCACAGAATGCGCTTGCAAGAGTTTTTGGCGGCTTTACGCTTTCTTCCCTTGAAAATATTGCAGACGACCCGTTTCTGCTCGATGATATAAACCTTCAGACCTATCTCAGGGCAATAACAGAATCCGGAACGGCCTTTGGTCCGAAAGACGGCGTGCTGGCGCGTGAGTTTAAGGGCGACTGGTACGTTATGATCCGGGCAGAGCTTTCAGAAAAGGGCGCAAAACTTGGTTCACGCGGAAATGCGGTTCCGCTCATTTATAAGACCTGCCTTCCTCTTGAAAGCGAAGACGCAAAAATGGTTTTTTTTGGAACTCCTTTTCACAGTTACAAAAGTTCTTCTTCGGCAAGCCTTGAAATTTCAATCATTTCTACCGTGTCGATGATTGCGGTAATCGTAATTCTGCTTTTTGTGTTCAGAAGTTTTGTTCCTCTTGCCGCAAGCGTGCTTTCGGTTTTACTGTCAGTGTCTACAGCCTTTGCGGCGGTTCACGGATTTTTTGGTTCGATTCATCTGATTACGCTTGTTTTTGGAACCTCACTTATCGGTTCCTGCATTGATTACAGTCTGCATTATTTTATCAACTGGAAGGCCTCTCCTGAACTAAGAGACGGACATAAAATCAGAAGCCACATTTTTAACGGACTTTTTTTATCTCTCCTTTCTACAGAAATCTGTTTTGTGATTTTGTTTTTTGCGCCTTTTATGCTGCTGAAACAAATCGCACTCTTTTCTTTTGCAGGAATTTTAAGTTCATTTTTAACGGTCATGGCAGTGTACCCGGCATTTTCTCTTCCGCCGGAAGAAAAGCGCTGTATTCCGCTGATTCAAAAAATTGAATCGAATAAGGCCCACTTTGTAAAAGTCCGGGGCGCCGTAAAATTTGTTCCCCTTGTTTTGTCTTTACTGGCCCTGCTTGTACTTGCATTAAATTATAAAAAACTTGCCGTCCACAATGATTTGAGCAATCTGTACAAAATGGAAGGAAGGCTCAAAGACGATACAATTCTTGCGGCACAGGTAATTGATTATAATCCGACAAATTATCTTATCGTCAGGGGCAAAACCGCTCAGGAAGTTCTGGAAAAAGAAGAGGAACTTATCCCTCAGATTTCCGACCCGTTTGTGTGCACCGCGCGTTTTATTCCTTCTGTTAAAAAGCAGAACTTATCGTATGAGGCAGTAAAAAAACTTTTGCCGTATGCGGAGGAACAGTTTGAATCGCTCGGTTTTGATAAAGAAGACTGCCTTTCTTTTATAAATGAATTCAATTCAAAAAGCGCAAGTTTTGCCGGTGTTCAAAAAGACGTCCCTGAATCCCTCAAAAACCTTCTTAAAATCCTCTGGATCGGACAGTCGGGCGATTATTTTTACTCAGTGATTCTGCCTTCAAAAATCAGCGACGCATCTGTTTATCAGAATCTTGCCGCATCGGATAAAGACGTATTCTGGGAAAGCAAGGTAAGTTCAATTTCACAAAGCCTCGACAAACTCACAGTGTTTATTCTGCTTATGTTTGCCTGCGCCTTTGTCGTAATCGGAATCGTACTCAGGTTTTTCTACGACGCAAAGACTGTATTCAAGGTGCTGTCTATTCCGCTCCTTGCACTTTTGTGCGTGGCCGCAGTATTTGTTTTGAGCTCCCTTAACATTGAGTTTTTTGGCATCACCGGAATCATCCTTGTCTTTGGGATGGGTCTTGATTATGTTATTTACAAAATTGAAAATAAAAACAATACGACAGAAAGTTTTGCGATTTTCCTGTCATTTTTAACTACAGCAATAAGTTTCGGCTCACTTGTGTTGAGCGCCTTTGTGCCGGTTCACGTGCTTGGCCTTTCGATTTTTACAGGCCTCGTCGTTTCGTTTATCTGCGCAATGCTTTAGCTGACGGTGTGTTTATCAATCGCAGAAAAAAAAACAGAGGTCCTTTATGAAAAAAATTGAATTAATACTTGCTTTCAGCTTCTCACTTTTCTTACTTTTTTCATGTAATTCAACCGGAAATCCGGCTGAACTGAGCGATGCCGAAGCCGCAATCCGCCGTAATACAAATCCGGTTTATGTCACAAATACTAAAAAAGTTTATCTTCTTCCTGTTGAATCCATCCAGACTCCGGTAGAAAGCTATCAGTATTTTGAAGGAGATTTTGGTTCAAAGAAATTTAATTCAAATCTTTTTCTTAGTGCTGACGCCTCTGGAATTTCAGTTTTAATTTTGAACGAAATGGGCATTGAGATGGGGCTCCTTGTTTACGACGGCGAATCTGCTTCAATTGAATCCACTTTGTTTCCAAAATCATTAAAGTGCGAATACATCCTGCTCGATTTACAAAACGCCTACGCTGACGCTGCCGCCCTTAAATCTCATTACGCTTCTTACGGGCTTGTTTTTGAAGAGATTGTACAGCCAGGGGTAGTTCCTGTTAAAACACGCTGTATAAAAAATGGAAAAAAGATTATTGAAAAGATAAGTTATTATGAAAGGAAAATAGAAATAGAAAATATTCTGCGCGGTTACTCATATCGACTAACCGCGGCAGAATCAGAAAATTAGTTCTGTACAGAAGTTGTGTTACGAACTGTAACGTCGTGGGCACTTCCTTCCTGGATTGTAACAGGAGAAACAAGTGTAAGTTTTGCTTTTTCCTGCAATTCCGGAATTGAAAGAGCACCGCAGTTACACATTGTGTGAACAACCTTGCTGATTGTCATTGAAACACCGTCATGCAGGTGGCCGGCGTATGGAACGTATGAATCAACACCTTCTTCGAAGGCCATTCCTTTTTTACCGCCAAGGTCATATCTCTGCCAGTTGCGTGCGCGGTTGGAACCTTCACCCCAGTACTCTTTAACGTAGCTTCCGTTAACAACGAGCTTGTTTGACGGAGATTCGTCAAAGCGTGCAAAGTAACGACCGAGCATTACAAAGTCAGCGCCCATAGCGAGTGCGAGTGTTACGTGATAGTCGTGTACGATACCGCCGTCTGAACAAACCGGAATATAGATTCCTGTCTTTTTGTAGTATTCGTCGCGTGCTTTTGCTACTTCGATTGTAGCTGTAGCCTGTCCGCGTCCGATACCTTTTTGTTCGCGGGTGATACAGATTGAACCGCCGCCGATACCGATTTTGATAAAGTCTGCGCCGTTTTCTGCAAGGAAGTTAAATCCTTCTGCGTCAACAACGTTTCCGGCACCAACTTTTATTCCAGGGAATGCTTTGTGGAGGTCTTTGAGTGCACGAGCCTGCCATTCAGAAAAACCTTCTGATGAGTCAAGTACAAATACGTCTGCACCTGCCTTGAGCAAAGCCGGAACACGGTCCATGTAGTCGCGTGTGTTGATTCCGGCACCTACGATGTAGCGCTGTTTTGAATCAAGAAGTTCAAGCGGATGTTCTTCGTGAGTTGAATAGTCCTTGCGGAATACGAGGCTTACGAGATTTCCGTTTTTATCTACGATCGGGAGCTGGTTTACTTTCTTTTCCCAGATGATTTCGTTTGCTTCAGAAAGTGTAATTCCATCTTTACCTGTAACAAGGTCTTTGAGGCTTGTCATGTAATCTTTTACTTTTGAATTTGCAGGGCAGTGTGAGATGCGGAAGTCTCTTGAGGTAATGATACCGACAAGCTTTCCGTTTGCTGTTCCGTCTTCTGTTACGGCAACAGTTGAGTGACCTGTAGTTTTGCTTAATTCAATTACTTCTTCGAGTGTCTGGTCCGGGCGGATGTTTGAGTCAGAAGAAACAAAACCAGCCTTGTAAGATTTTACGCGTGCAATCATTGCAGCCTGATTTTCGATTGTCTGGCTTCCGTAAATAAAACTGATTCCGCCTTCTTTTGCGAGTGCGATTGCAAGTTTGTCGTCAGAAACGGCCTGCATAACTGCACTTACCATTGGAATGTTCATTGTGAGCGGACACTGTTCTCCGGCTTTTTTGTTGTACTTAACTACCGGTGTCTTAAGACTAACCTTATCTGGAATACAATCAGCAGAAGAATAACCTGGAACTAAAAGGTATTCGCTGAATGTGTGCGACGGTTCTTCAAAATAATAAGCCATATTTCACCTCTTCAAATAAATTAAATGAGTATACCAAATCATACAATTTGTTTCAATGGAAGTTTGGCGTCCACAATTGAATCCCAAAAAGAATCCCGCTGGAAGAGTCTTAAAATAAATTCTGCGTAGCAAAAATTTATAATATAAGTTATAATATATACGCTATTTTCATTTATTCAAAAGGAGATTTATAGAATGAAAAAATTACTTGCTGCCGCATTAGCGCTGATGGCTTTGAGTTTTTCGGCATTCGGTCTTGAAAAAAACATTGCCGACAACGAAAAGGTAGAAAAGGTTGCAGGAATCAGTTCTGTTGAAAATACAAAAGGAACAAAACTGTATGTTGTTGGTGACTCAACATTGAGTTCATTTGCAGACCCTTATTTCTATCCACGCTATGGTTATGGAACAAAACTCCAGGACTATCTCAAGGCTAAGAAAATCCAGGTTATCAACCTTGCAATGAGCGGACGTTCTTCAAAAAGCTTTACTACAGAAGTAAACTACGAAACACTCTGCAAGAACATCAAAAAAGGCGACTACCTTATCATCGGTTTCGGCCACAACGACGAAAAGGCTGAAGAAGACCGCTACACAGATCCGACAGGTTCAAAAGAAACTGCTGGTTCATTCAAAAACAGCCTCTATGTTAACTATGTAAAACTTGCTCAGGATAAGGGTGCAACTCCAATCCTCTGTACTCCAATCGTACGCCGCTCGGAAGAACGCAAATATGTTGGAAGCATGATTCACCAGACTGCTGACTCAAACGGATTTAAAGGCGGAGACTACTCTAAGGCAATCATCGAACTTGCAAAAGAAACAGGTGTTGCCTGCGTAGATTTGACTTCAATTACAAAAGCCCGCTACGAATCAATGACTTCTGAAGAAACTTCAAAATTCCACGCATGGCAGACTTTTAAATCAAATTCTGTAGACAATACTCACCTCAACACATACGGTGCTTCAGTTGTTGCTTATGATGTAATTAACGAAGTTGCAAAACAGAATAAAAAATTCGCCTCACTTGTAAACAAGGACGCTCCGGCTCCGACAATCGCTCTTCTCGTTCAGAACCCTGACTACGTAATGCCTACATATGAAGGATTCAGTCCTAAAGACAAGAGCTACTTCTTCAAGAAAATTCCTGAACCGTGGTTTGGTACCGCATTCGGTGACTGCGGTGGAGATTCAAAAGTTTCTACTCCATCATTCAACGGAATTGTTGCAACAGAAACCGGCTTTAACATGAACTCAGGAAGCACTGACGGCTCGCTCGTAAGCGGTAAAATCTCAGGTTCAATCGACGGTATGTGTGTATGCTTCCAGCAGATTCCATACGACAAGGATTTTACTTTGACTGCAACTGCAAACGTAAAATATATTAAAGCAGACAACCAGGCTTCATTTGGTCTCATCGTACGCGATGACATCTACATCTGTAAAAACGACAAGTCAATCAACAGTGACTATATTGCAGCCGGCGTTCTCGATACAACAAAAGATGTATGGACTTCTGTATTCCAGCGTCTTGATACAAAATTGAATAAAATATCCAACGCTTCAGAAAAGAAGCCTGCTGCCGGAACAAAGGTTGCCCTTTCCATCACAAAGAGTGGAAATACTTACTCTGTAAAATACGGTAAGAACCCGGCCCAGACAATCAAAGCCGACCTGAACGCAGTTGACGCTGATTACGTTTACGCAGGTTTGTTCACTGCACGCTGTGCAACTGTTGAATTTACAGACGTTAAACTCGAAGTAAAATAATAAGCGCAAAATAAATAGAAAGCGGGGCCTTCATGAAGTGCACTTCACACTTCACTTCACAGGTCCCGTTTTTTTGTTGCACTGAGCGTGCTTGCAGAACCAGGGCTGGCATTTGCAGGCCAACTTGCCAAATAGAAAAAAATGAAATATACTACATATTGGCAAAAATAAAGAAAATTGCCAATGTGTAGTAGACTATGTGGGAAACAAAACTTTTATCAGCAGTACCAGAATCTCAGGTTTTTACAAGACAAGCTCTTTATAATCTCTTTAAGGAGAATAATAAAGACTTATCTTATAATTCTGTTGGATGGATTATAGATGAAGGTCTAAAATCAAATCTTCTTTTTAAGGTTGGTCCTGATTCATATTCCAGAAAGAAAGAAACTCGAAACACATATTTCCCTCGTTATTCAGAGTTTTCAAAAGAATTGCTTTCAAAACTGGAAGAGAGATTCCCGGAATTAGAATATACTCTTTTCGAAACTCTACTTTTGAATGAATTTGTAAATCATTTATATGCCCATAATATTCTGGTATTGCAAGTCGAAAAGGATTTATGTCCGTTTACTTTTGATTTTTTAAATGAATTGTTTCCAGGAAAAGTTCTATATAATCCATCTTCCGATGATTTAGGTAGATACCAATCGGATAACTGCATCATACTTGAAAATAGAATTAGTGAGGCACCGTTTGATAAGGAGAATCCTCATTTTATTACTCTTGAAAAACTGCTTGTGGATACTGTATCAGACAAGGCATTTAAAGAGTTAATTCCAACTAGTGAAGTCAGTAACATTTATGAAAATGCAAAGCTGATATACAAAAGTGATCTTACAAAAATCAGGCGATATGCAAAACGTAGAAATGCCTGGTCTAAGGTGGAAGCTTTGTTAGAGAAGGGGAATTAAAAATGATTTGTAAGGATACTTTTTCATTAGAACATATAAAAGCTTTGGAGAAAGAAACTGGTTCTCAATTGGCAATTATTGAAAGAACTATGTTTGCATTTGGTTTGCTTGAAGCAATTACTCAGACAGGCCTTCAGTTCATATTTAAGGGCGGTAGCTGTCTTATGCTTCTATTGAATGAACCTAAACGATTTTCAACTGATATAGATATTATTGTTCCTCCAGGAACAGATATTAATGATTACATAAATAAGGCAGGACATATTTTTCCTTTCTTTCATCAGGAAGAACAATTCCGTGCTAAACGAAACAAGATAGAAAAGCGGCAGTTTAATTTTTTTTATATCTCACCTATAACTGATACTCCTGTAACCGTTCTTCTTGATGTTCTGTTTGAAGAGAATCATTATTCATCTACTACGAATAAAAATCTAGGAAACAAATTGCTGCTTACAGAAGGAAACAATGTTGAAGTAACAATCCCTGGAATAAACTGTATTCTCGGAGATAAACTGACGGCTTTTGCCCCTCATACAACAGGTATCCAAATTGAAGATGAGAAGGAACTTGAGATTATAAAGCAGATGTTCGACTGTGCAACTTTACTTAGGGAAATAACTGACTTTGACGAAGTAAAATCAACCTATAAAGAGATTGTTAAAGTCGAACTTTCTTATCGTGATTTGCATATCAGTTCTGAAGAAGTTCTTCTTGATACCATTAGGTCAGCTGCAGTAATTGTTGGACAAGGTTCATTAATAAAATCAGAGGATTTTAAGATTTATTCTAAGGGTGTAAATGGCATAACATCACATCTTGTCAGTAAGAAATATGGAATGACAATGGCTGGACTTGATGCAGCACAGGTTATGTACTTAGCAGCAAATGTTTTGAATGATTCCAAAGAATTTAAACTTATAGATGATGTTCAGAAATATAATACAGAACGCATCCAGAATAAAGAATTCTCTTCATTAAGTCCTCTTCGTAAAATCAATCTCGAAGCTTACGCATATTTGTGTGAATGTGTAAATAAGATATAGTACTACATATTGGCAAAAATATAGAAATTTGCCAATATGTAGTTGTAGGAAAATAGGATGAACATAAGCATTTTACAAAACGGCGACCTACTTTTCATGAGCGACGAATCAGACTTATCAAAAGCGATTATCGAAACAACAGAAAAATACAGTCACGTTGGAATATATTTTGACGGCATGTTTTACCATGCTTCCCGAAAATGCGGTGTGGCAAAACAGAACCTTGAAGAATATCTTGCAGCAGAAAAGCGTGAAGTTTTTATTTACCGCTACACGGAGATTGATAGCGAAATAATCAAGGAGAGGGCAGAGCGATATTTAGGTTGCGAATACAATCACAGCTTTTACCCTGACAACGGAAAGTTCTACTGCTCTCAATACATTGCAGAAATCCTTCCGATTTTTGATCTTATCCCGATGAAGTTTGGTGATGGCGAAAAAGAAATTTCTGATTACTGGAATAAGTATTACGATGAATTAGGAGTGCCGGTTCCAGTAGGACAGCCGGGTACAAATCCCGGGCAGCTTGCAAAGTCTGGAAAACTTTACTACATTGGGAAACTCGATTATTAAAGGAAGCAACATGAACGAACTTACACCGATTAAATTTGAAGTAATAAAAGCCGGTTATGGGGGTAATATTTGTTAAAATGTAAA
>JAEENG010000206.1 GCA_016283615.1 Treponema sp. | reverse complement strand
GCTAATAACCCGGCCCAGACAATCAAAGCCGACCTTAACGCAGTAGATGCAGATTACGTATACGCAGGTTTGTTCACTGCACGCTGTGCAACAGTTGAATTTACAGACGTTAAACTCGAAGTAAAATAAGACAGAAAACTGAACAGACAAAAAAAAGGACCTGCAAAGGTCCTTTTTTTGTTTTAAATCATATTTTAATTCAACAGTAAAATTAATTATGGCGGAGGAAGAGGCGGATTACAACCATAATCACAACTTCAAGAATTCCAAGGCCGATTAAAATTAAAAGATGTTTGAATTCAGGCTTTTTGATTTTTACTTCAGAGATGAATGCAAGTCCTGTCAAAGCGATAAAGAACATATAAACCAGGGTTAAGTCCAGTCTGTTTGCCATCTGCAAAAGGTAAATCAAAGGGAAGATTATTGCGGCTGTTGTAACAGGAACGCCCGTGTAGAATTCGCGGTTACCTTCGTCAGTTTCCTGGCGGATTTCTTCCGTAACATTAAAATAAGCAAGGCGGATGACAGCTGCCAGAACATACAGAAAGAGCATTGCAAAAAGCACTTTTTTGATAAAGTTGTAAAACGGAGGCAGATTATTAACAAATCGTGAAAAACGAACAAGGTTTGCTCCGATTGCAGCCGGAAGAACGCCAAACGCAATTACATCCGAAAGTGAATCGATTTGAATTCCGAATTTGCGTTCAAAATCAGTTCTGTTCTTTTTTGTGCGTGCAACCTTTCCGTCAAAGGCATCCAGAAGTCCGCAAACCATAAGGCAGACAATTGCTACAAGCGCTCCATTCGGATGGAATGTAAAAACAATTCCGATGCTTGCAGAAATGATTGAAAGATAAGTTAAAATAACTGTGTAATCGTAAACACCTAACATAATAATAATTCCTTATTAAAATATTGTATCACCTATAAAAATTGCTTGCAACAAGTCTGAATTTAAAGCAAAATGTAAAAATCGTGTTAGATTCGTTTATTAATTTTTTTACGCAGTATCTCGATTATTGGCCTCTTGCCTGCGCTGTCATGCTCTTATTCGCCGGTATTAATATTCCTGTTTCGGAAGACGCAATGATTATTCTTTCGGCAGGTATTGCTGCAAACGACCGCACGATGATTGTGCCTAACTGGATAGGTCTCTTTGTCGGAATTTTTGTCAGTGACATAATCAGTTATTATCTTGGCCGCCTCGTTTCCAAAGGTGCCCGCCAGATTAAATCCCTCAGAAAACATCTGACTCCAAAAAAAATCAGGCTTGTTTCGCGAAAAATAGATGAATACGGATTCAGGACATTTATCGTATGCCGTTTTGTTCCTTTTGGAGTGCGCAATACACTTTTCATGTGTTCAGGCTTTGTTCATCTTGAATTCAAAAAATTTGTTCTCTATGATCTGGTTGCTTCGGTAATCAGTCTGACAACTCTCTATACCCTGGTTTATTTTCTGGGCCAGAAAGCAAGCCTCGGCTTTAAGATCGGCGGCATCGTATTCTTTGTAATTCTCGTAGGAATTGCGATTTACTTTGTTGTTCAGGCTGTGCGCTCGGATGATTTTGTTGACGACGAAGAAAATCCTGAAGAAGAACTTCCGTCCCAGACAGAAATCACTTTGTAATTTACAAATCTCTAAATTCACCATAGATTGAATTCAACTCGTTTTTTTGATAATATAGTCAGGTTGAGGAGCTTTTTTTATGAAGGTTGTAGTAATTGGTGCCCAGTGGGGTGATGAAGGAAAAGGTAAAATCGTTGACTACCTTGCAGAAGATGCTGAATTTGTTGTTCGTTACGCAGGTGGACCTAACGCAGGTCATACAATTGTAGTAGACGGAAAACAGTTTGCTCTCCACCAGGTTCCAAGTGGAATTTTATATCCGAACAAATCTGTATTCCTTGGTGCCGGAATGGTTATCGATCCGGAAGCACTTTTTAACGAATTGCAGATGCTCAAAGATAATGGAATTAACTGGGAAGGTCGTGTATTTATTTCTGACCGTGCCCATATCATTTTGCCGCGCTATCGTCAGATGGACAAAGACCGTGACGCATCCCGCAAGCGTCCGATTGGTACAACTGGCCGCGGAATCGGTATTGCCTACTCAGAAAAGGCTCATCGCGACGGTTTGCGCCTTGCTGACCTTGACTGGAAGGCAAAGATTGAAGAATTTGACGGCGAAGATCTTGAATACATCAATAAATATAAAGACAAGCTGCTCGAAATGCGCGTTGATTTGACCGCAAAAATGTACGAATTCAAAAAGGCAAATATTCTTTTTGAAGGTGCACAGGGCGCAATGCTTGATATCGACAGCGGAACTTATCCGTATGTAAGTTCAGGCGCATCATGTTCTGCCGGAGCCGCAACAGGCTGTGGAATCGGACCTCATGATCTGGACAAAATCCTCGGTGTATTCAAAGCATACGAAACCCGCGTTGGAAACGGTCCAATGCCTACAGAATTCAACGATGGTGACGAAGCAGAAAGTGAATTGTGCCGCACTGTCCGCGAAACAGGCCGTGAATATGGAGTTACAACCGGCCGTGCACGCCGCTGCGGTTACCTTGACCTGGTAGCATTGCGCTATGCATGCCGTGTTAACTCAATCGACAGCCTCGTTTTGACACACCTTGATATCTACGATCCGATGGAACAGATTGAAGCCTGTGTTGCTTACGACATTGACGGAAAAATCGTTACAGACTTTCCTGCAGGTGTTGAAGCAATGGAAAAGGCAAAACCAATCCTCCAGAAGTTTGAAGGCTGGAAAACTCCTCTCAAAGAAGTACGTAAGTATTCAAAACTTCCAAAAAATGCGCGTAACTATGTTGAATTCATCGAAGACTACTGCCAGGTTCCGGTTGGAATCATCAGCGTAGGCTACGAACGCGACGAAACATTCATCCGTAAAAATCCATGGAAACGCTAGTGCGTTTCCTTACGGGTTTGCAAAGGCAAACCCGATGGAAAAAATAAGCGTAAAAAAATCTCCGTTTTAAAACGGAGATTTTTTTTGCTTATAATGTTAAAACAGTTTGACTGTGCTTACTAAACTTTAAACAGGTCAACTTCTGAACCGATCTTAATGATTGATTCTTTAACCCTCGAAGAAATATCCTTGAGCGATACTCCTGTCAGTTCTGCCTTAAGCGAAATAGACTTTTTTCCAGTCTTTTCCCAGTCTTTTAATTCTTCCATTTTAGTACCTCTCAGTTGCTCAATTGGTATTTATTATTTTATGAAAATATTTCCTTTACTTTCTGTTTAAACTGGTTTCCCCGGTCAAATTCGTTTGTAAACATTCCAAAGCTTGTGGAGCCGGGGCTGAATACAACAACCTTTGTTCCGCGGGCGCCTTTATGCGCGATAATATCCTCTTTCAATGTCTTCAGCATATCATCAAGCGAATTGTACACTCCGTTGTGCCTGATTCCCCGGTCAGCAAAATCTGCAAGAATTTTGTCTGTGGCACTGCCTGCCAGAAGGTATGTGGCGGAAGGCTGAATGGAAAGCGGATTTGAAATTGTCTGTGCAATAGGTGACAGATCAAGGCCCTTGTCAGTTCCGCCGGTCAAAAAGATTACAGGCTCTCCGAAGGCCTGGGTACTTTCTGCGGCAGACTCAGGAACCGTGGATGCGCTGTCATTGTAAAAACGCACTGTAAGTTCGTTATTCTGCCATTCATGAAAGTATTCAAGGCGGTGTTCGATTCCGTTCCAGCTGCCCAGAATATCAATTATCTGTTCCGGAGCAACTCCCATAAGTTCAAGTACAAGGGCCGCATTCAATACATTCAGGCGCATATGTTTGCCCGGAACCAGAAGATTTTTAAGAATTGTGTCTGTTTCCTTTCCGTGAGTCTGTGCGTATCTGCTCATGTATTTTTGCGGAAGACGGCAGATTCCTTTTCCTTCCTTATCCTGCCATACACCGTAAACGCCTGCAGGGAGTTTTGTTTTTGAGTAGCGGAGAACCTGGGCCTTTGTTTCTTTTGCAAAAATGTTTCCCCAGTTTGTAATCAAAGTTCCTCCGTCGGCTGCCGGATCTTCATCAAAATCAAGGATTGTAAAATCATCCTTTGTCTGGTCTGCATAAATAAGTTTTTTATCTGCAACATAGGCCAGCATTGAATGGTAAAAATTCTGATGGTCAGGAATTATTTTTGTGATGATTGCAATGTGCGGCTTAAGGAGTTTTCTTCCGTGGAGGTCTGCAAGCTGCCAGCTGGAAAGTTCCAGAACTACAGGTGTTGTACCGCTTGTTTTTTCAAGGAAGGTGAGGGGAGAAACCGTAATGTTTCCGCCAAGATATGCGTCAAAGCCTGCCTGCTTAAGTCCGTAATAAATTGCGCTGACTGTGGAAGACTTTCCTTTACTGCCTGTAACTGCAATAACCGGAGCCTTTGTAAAATTCAGGAAAAGGCTTATGTCTGTTTCGATTGCCTTTGCGGCTGCCAGATATTTGTTTCCGTCGTATTTGACGCCCGGGTTTTTGATTACACAGTCTGCTTCTTCAAAATCTTCAATTCTGTGTTCACCAAGACGGTAAGAAAGGTTTGAGTGATTGAGAGTTTTGTCGTCTGAAAGGGATTTTATTGTGGGAGCAAGCTGTTCCTTTGTCTTCATGTCGGTTACGAGAACTTTTGCACCCTGTTTTAACAGAAACCTGACTGCGGCTTCTCCTCCACCGTTAAGACCAAGACCCATTACTACAATTTTTTTGCCGGCTATATCCTGGAGGGATTTAAAATAACATCCTTCAGGATATACATGAGGTACTGGTGGAAGCGGCTCGTTTAAGTCAGACATAAAAAACTCCTTTTGTTATTATTTTATCTTGAAGTCTGCAGCCTGCGTGTCTTTTTAAACCTTGCAACAGCTTCAGTAATCAAAAGATTTGTCAGGCTTGTAAAATCAAGTCCGAATGCGGCGCACATCTTCGGGAACATGCTGATCTGGGTAAAGCCCGGCATTGTGTTGATTTCGTTGAGATAGAGGGCGCCGGTGTCCTTGTTGATAAAAAAGTCAACGCGGCTTAAGCCCGCAAGGTCCAGGGCTGCAAAGGCTTTTTTTGCAAGTGTGCGTACTTCTTCCAGCTTTTCTTCCGGAAGGTTTGCAGGAATAAGTAAGTCTGCTCCGTCCGGGTCATTGTATTTTGCGTCGTAGTCGTAAAAGTCGTGTTTTGGTGCGATTTCGCCGGGACCGTAGGCAGTAAGTTTTTCTTCTTTTACTGAATTATCATCGATTGTCGGGTTTCCTGTAACAGAACACTCGATTTCGCGGGCGTTGACTGCCTTTTCTATCAGGATTTTGTCGTCCCAGTTAAAGGCTTCCATAATTGCGCCGTTCAGGTGCTGCAAATCAGGTGCGAGGGATGCTCCGTCACTTGAACCTGCAGAGCATGGTTTTACAAAAAGCGGAAAGCCCAGTTCCTGCTGGGCCTGTTCAAGGATTTCATCGTAGCGCTTCCAGTCTGCAAGGTCGCTTCTTCTTACGCAGATTCCAGGAACTACAGGAATGCCTGCCTGTGCGAGGGCGACCTTTGTCTTTTCCTTGTCCATCGTGATTGCGCTGCCGAGGGTCGTACAGCCAACGTAAGGAACGTCTACCATTTCAAAAAGACCCTGGATTGTTCCGTCTTCGCCGAACGGACCGTGCAGAACAGGGAAAACTACATCTGCACCGATATAGTCGTTTCCAACGCGGAAGGTTCTTGAGGTTCCGCCGCATGGCACAACGCTGACTTCTTTTGCTGAATCAGAAACGATTTTAAACGAAGCCTTGCTGTCGCTCTTGATTCTTTCAAATTCGGACTGAGGCTGCAGAAACCAGTGTCCATCCTTGTCGATTGCGATTAATGTTACCTTGTGTGCTGAATCTATATTTCGTGCAACGGCAGCGGCCGATACGAGTGAAATTTCATGTTCTCCGGTCTTTCCGCCGTAGATGATTGTTACGTTCATATTATCCCCTTATTTGTAACCGAGTTCTGACAGTGCCTTGAGCGCTTCTGTCTGTTCGTCGTAAGGCATTACCCTGTCTTTGTAAATTATGCTGTTTTCGTGGGCCTTTCCAAGCAAAAGAACTATGTCGTTTTTGCCTGCCATCTTAAAGGCCTGTCTGATTGCGGCCGGACGGTCAGGTGTAATGAACAGATCTTTGTCCATAACCTTGCCTTCTTTTTCTGCTCCAACTGCAATCATCTTTAAAAGTTCTACGCTGTCTTCGCCGCGGGGGTCTTCATCTGTAAGGATTACAACGTCGCAGAATTTTGCCGCAATTTGTCCCTGGAGCGGACGCTTTTTAAGGTCCCGCTCACCGCCGCTTCCGAAGAGTGCAATCATTCTGCCTGAACAGCGTCTTCTCAGCGGAGGGAAAATTGTTTCAAAACTTGAAGGTGTATGTGCGTAGTCGATTATAAGTTCAAACGGCTGTCCCTGGTCTACAACTGTCATTCTGCCCTTTACAGGTACGAGCTGCGGAACGAGGCCGGCAACTTTTTCTATGTCAGTATTTGTAAGGCGGCTTACGGCTTCGATTGATGCCATAAGGTTGTATGTGTTGAATGCGCCTGGCAGGCTTGAGCGTACGTGAAATACCTTTGGCGGCAGCGGTTTTGAGTGTTTGTCGATAACGCTTGGTTCGCTCATGTCAAAGGTAAGGCCAAATCTTGCGCTTGCAATATTGCGTCCAAGCAAAACCGGGATTTCGTCCGGAATTTTTGGAAGGGCGGTTGCGTCTGCTCCTTCGCCGGCTGCCTTTCCGGCCTTGCCTTCAGTTGTAAAACCGAGTACAGGCTGTTTTGTTGCCTTGATAAAATAATCTGCGCTCGGATCTTCGAGGTTTACGATTCCAAATGAAGGAATTTTTACTGTCTTTCCGTTGATGACTTTTGTGTGGTCATGTTCATCAAGTTTTCTGAAAAGGTTTGCCTTATCATCACGGTACTGTTCAAAAGTTTTGTGGAATTCAAGATGCTCGAGAGTTACATTCATAAAAATGCCGGCATCAAAGAAAATGTTTCCTGTCCTGTTGAGTTTTGGAGAAAGTCCGTGGCTTGAAGTTTCGATAACTGCGTATTCACAGCCGTTCTGAAGCATCTCATATAACTGGCGCTGGATAATTGTTGCTTCCGGAGTGGTCTGGTGCTGCGGGTTTGCAATTGCTTCTTCACCGAGTGAGTACTGCACTGTCGAAATAAAACCTGCCTTGTGACCTGAAAGTTTTAAAAGCTGCCAGATGAATGAAACTGTAGAAGACTTTCCTTCTGTTCCTGTAACGCCGATGATTCCCATCTTTTTTGAAGGCTCATCGTAGAACTTTGCAGAAAGCGGTGCCATTACGAGGCGGGAGTCCTTTACCCTGATAAAGGCGATTTTATCCGGATCTATTGAATTATTGGTCCTGGTGAATTCAAGAGCTTCTTTGATTGAATTTTGAATTTCTGAATCAAATTCGTCCTGAAAAACTACTGCAACAGCACCATTTTTAATTGCCTGGGCGATAAAAACATTGCCTGTGGTGTGAGTGCCGGGAAGAGCAAAAAACAAATATCCGTTTTTTACATCGCGGCTGTCAAAAACAAGATTTGAAACTTTTACATCCTCTGCAGGAAAATCAGCTGGAGTAGAACCGTCTTTTTTAACAAATGTATATTCAATTGAATCAATAAATTCGGATAAGGCTTTTGTCATAACATTATAATAATATCGTTATGAGCGTTTGTTTTCAACAGAGAGAGTTTTAATCCGGTATGTAACGGGCACGGTTTTTATCGGTTTCAAAAACGTCTACGGCGCAGATACGGGCATCGCTTTTGCCTGAAAGGTCGTGGCCTTTTTTTAGAAGGTTGTCGAGAAGGTGAGAATAAATCCACATTGCAATTCTTTCGGCACTCGGATTCTGGTCAAATTCCGGGAGGTCGTTGAGATTTGTGTGGTCGATTTTTGCAAGAACTTCTTTGAGGGCCTTTTTGAGGTAGGTAAAGTCTAAAAGCATTCCACCCTCGTTGAGTTTACTGCCGCGCACATGGACATAAACCTTGTAGTTGTGTCCGTGCAGGTTTTCGCACTTGCCATGGTAGTCACGCAGAAAGTGAGCGGCTGCAAAATCATCTTCTACACGAACTTCAAACATTATTTTTCCTCCGCAATTTCTGCTTCCAGAGCGGCTGTAGCTTCTTTTTTGGCGTCGTATTCGTTAATCCAGCGGATAACAGGGTCCCGCCAGTCGTCTGCTGCATAACCTTCGAGCAGAAAGCGTTCGTACATAAAGGAAATGTGTTCCTTGATTGCATCGGCGTCCTTTGGTGCTACAGTCGGTGCCGAAAGGAACATATCGTTGATAAAGTTTGTTGCGTCGTTTGGAGTAAAGAGTGCCGGATAGAGTTTTGTAATCATATACAATGCGGCAGGAATACAGTTTACGCTGTGCTGTTTTACATACAAAACTGATTCTGCGATTGCAATTGCGTCGTTGTACAGTTCGGTGTTTTTCTGAAAGCATTCAGCTTCGCTAAAGCCCAGTTCCTTGAATTTTGCCTTGTAAAAAGAAAAACAGTAAACAATGATTGCAATATGAAGGCTTGGTACGCACAAAAGATGCGGATCCCATGCGTGGATTACACGGAAGTGAAAGTTATCCTTGTAGTCAGGACGTTCCATTGTGCTCAGGGTATTGCGGTACATTCTGCCGGCTTCGCGGTAGATATTAGTAAGCTGGGAGAACCATTCGTTGCAGGTTTTTGCCGCCTTGTGTCCGCCAAAGCGTTTGATAAGCATGGAAAGAGGTCTCAAAAAGAGATTTACAAAATCCAGGTATGTATCTACTTTTTCCGGAGTGAACGGAATCTTTTTATCCAGGGGGTGGTCAACCTTTACCACAGGAATCTTGTAAACTCCCCACTTCTGCAAAAACTGAGTTCCCAGGTAGTTTTTGATTACAGTAAATAGAAATCTGTACGCTGTAGGAATTGTGCTCGGCCGGCCAAGTACATTCAAATAAACGCGGGCAATAGAAAAAGATCTGATTGGTCTTGCTGCTATTTTCTGTTCGCGTTTTTCTTTTCCAGTAAGTTTATCTGCCATTAAATATTTCCTTTGCGATTGCTACAGACTGCATTGCATCTTTTGAGTAATAATCTGCACCAATCTCAGTTGCATAATCTGCCGTAAGTACGGCACCACCTACCATTACTTTACATGATTTTCCATTTTGTTTCAAAGCTTTATGCAACTCTATAATGGTTTGTTCCATATTTGTTACAGTTGTGGTCATCAGCGCGCTCAAACCGACAAGCTGAATGTCATTTTTTATAACTGTATCGATAATTTTTTCTGCAGGAACGTTTTTTCCAAGGTCGATTACTGTGTAGCCGTAGTTTTCGAGCATGGCTTTTACGATGTTTTTGCCGATGTCGTGAATGTCACCAAAGACTGTCGCAATTACGATTGTACCTTTTGACTCCGGCTGGTTTCCGCTTGATTTGAGGAAGGCCTTTATAACGTCAAAGGCGTTGCTTACGGTGTCTGCGCTCAAAAGAAGCTGAGGTAGGAATTTGATTCCTTTTTCAAAATCCTTTCCGACAATGTCGAGTGCCGGAACAATACAGCGGTCGATAATGCTTACAGGTTCCACTCCGCTGTCGAGGAGTTTTTTTGTTGAATCCGGACTTAAGTCCTTAAAGCCCTTGCAGATTATATCAATGAGTTCCTTTTCGCCGTCGGTCAAATCTTTTGGAAGACTTGTGTACTCCATCTGCGGAGT
>JAEENG010000205.1 GCA_016283615.1 Treponema sp. | reverse complement strand
GCTTCTTCATTAAAAATCAACTGTTTAGCCATTTTTTCAATATCTCCTTATATGCTTTCCGGCCCGTCATCAAAAAAATCGGGGCCGCTATTTAAATTCTTCTACTTCAAAAAATATAAAAAAAAGACTTAAACGGCAAGAAAAATTTGTAAAAATTAAGCGCCCAGAATTTTGTACAAAATTGAATAAAGATTCTTTGAGTCTTCAGGAGAAAGGTTGATGCACTTTCCCATTTCTTCAGGAATTTTTACAGCTCGCTCCCTGAGCTCTTCGCCGGCCGGTGTAATTTCTACCTTTACAACGCGCTCGTCGCCCTTTTCGCGGGTGCGGGTCAAAAGACCTTTCTGTTCCATTGCCTTGAGCAGCGGGGAAAGTGTTCCTGTGTCGAGAAAAAGTTTTTTACCAAGGTCGCCGACAGTAAGTTTTTTGCTTTCCCACATTACCATCATTACGATGTACTGTGTGTAGGTTAAGTCGAGTTCCTTGAGAAAAGGTGTGTATTTGCGTAAAATTTCCCTGCTTGCCGCATAGAGCGGAAAGCAGAGCTGGTTTTCAAGTTTTAAGCAGTCAAAGTTCTGTTCCATTTTTTAGTTCTTCTTTAATTCCCTAATATAATTAACGGCTGAAAGTCCTGCAACACCGCCTTCATAAACGGCTTTACAAACCTGAAGAAGTCCCCCTGTTGCGTTTCCTGCAGAGTAAACTCCCGGTGCATTTGTCTGCATTTTGTCGTCAACTTTTATTGAGTCGCCGTCGAGCAGAAGTCCGAGTTTTTTGGCAAAATCTGCTGCCCCTGCGCTTCCGAGCGCAACAAAAACTCCGCTGCATTCAAGTTCAGTTCCGTCTGCAAATTCAACGGCAGAAACAAGGGCATCACCTTTTACCTGAGCGATTTTGAGGTTTTGAATTTTTACCTTTTCGTTTGAATCAAATGCCTGTCTTACGATTGAATCATCTTTTCCATCTGTCAAAACTGTAACGCTCTTTGCCATATGAGAAAGATGCTCTGCTTCGCTTACCGCATAGGTTCCGTCACCGATTACGCAGACATCCTTACCGCGGTAAAAAAATCCGTCGCATACTGCGCAGTAAGAAACGCCCTTGCCTTCAAATTCAGCAATTCCATTGATTGAAGGACGAAGTTTTTTGTTGCCTGTGGCGATAATCAGGGCAGAACCGGCAAAAGTCTGCTCCTCAGCGGGTACAGGAGTGTTTGCCGGTGCGACTTTTGCCGTAACGGTGTACATTGTTTTTGGCGGAGGCGCATCCATGGAAAGTCCGGTTACTTCGCCCTGGATTACTTCGATTCCAAGGTTCTTTGCCTGTTCAATGCCTGCCTCGTACAAATCGGCTCCGGTAATGCCGTCTTTAAATCCATAATAATTATCGATTTTGTGCGCTTTCTGGAGCTGGCTTTCTCCACTGTAAATAACTGCCACATTCAGGTTTGCGCGCTTTGCATAAAGTGCTGCAGAGATTCCGGCAGGCCCGGCTCCTATAATTAAAATGTCATAATTCATGGTGCACTCTCCTTTTTTTTGCGTTAGGGATTGAAGCGGCGGCGTAAGCCGTTACCGACAGGTAATAGAGTGCGCAAGCACGGAACCGCGAAAAGCCCGGCGGCTTGCCGCAACGTCCTTATACTACAATAACTTTTCTAAATCTTCCACGATTTTCTTAGGTTCAACTGTCGGTTCATAGCGGTTTACAACGTTACCTTCGCGGTCTACGAGGAACTTTGTAAAATTCCACTTGATGTCAGGGTTGTTCTTAAAGTCCGGATCCATTTTTGCTGCAACAGTATTCATCAGGGCACCCTTGATTCCTGTAAATCCCTTAAATCCCTGCTGGCTCTTGAGGTAGCCGAAAAGTGGAAGTTCATTCGGTCCGTTAACTTCAATCTTTTTAAAGTTATCAAAACTTGTCTTGTACTTCATCTGGCAGAATTCATGAATTTCTTCATCATCGCCCGGTGCCTGGTGTCCAAACTGGTCGCATGGAAAGTCCAGAATTTCAAGTCCCTTGTCGTGGAATTTCTGATAGAGTTCTTCAAGGCCCTTGTACTGAGGAGTAAAACCGCAGCCTGTTGCTGTGTTAACGATAATCATAACCTTGCCCTTAAAATCAGCCATAGAAACTTCGTTTCCCTTTCTGTCTAAAACAGTGTAATCATAAATTGCCATAAAATACCTCCGTTTGCAAAACAGCGTGTTTTGCAGAATTAACTTTGTCTGCCCGTCCACAGGCAGCATTCTGTTTAATGCGATTTTATTGTATCCAATATAGTTTTGTCAACAAGTTTTTGAAAAAATTCAAATATCGAGTTTTTCGCTAATTTCTGTTATACTTAATCCATGACTTTTGACGAAATGAATTTACCACAAAACAAGGTTATTGTGTATACCGACGGCGGCTGCTGGGGTAACCCTGGAGTCGGCGGCTGGGCCTGCGTTGTAGTTGTTGACGGAGACGCACGCGAACTCAACGGCGGCGAAAAGATGACAACAAACAACCGCATGGAACTCACTGCGGCCATCAGCGCACTTACCATAATTTACAACACGGAGCGCCTTCGAAACCGCCCGATTCAATTGAATATTGACAGCCAATATGTAAAAAACGGAATCACAGCCTGGATTAAAAACTGGAAAAAGAACGGCTGGCGCACAGCAAACAAAAAGCCCGTCTTAAACCAGGAACTCTGGCAGCAGCTCGACGAGTTGAATTCAAAGCTGAATGTAGAATGGAAGTGGGTTAAAGGCCACGCCGGAGTTGAATTCAACGAACGCTGCGACGCATTATGCCAGGAAGCAATGGAAAAACTGTCAAAATAACCTGCCGCCATTTTTCCGTTAAAACTGCATGTAAACCCACCGATAATAAATTAATGAAGCGCTTATTTATTATGATGAGTTTTTTTGCAGTCTTTGCAGGCCTTTTTATGCTTACAGGCTTTACGGGCTGTTCAAAAAACAAAGAAATAACCCCTGTTCAAATTGAACAGGAATCTTCCGACCACGCCTGGTATTTTTTTACCGGCAACGGATTTGAAAAAACAAGTCTCCCTCAAAAGTCAGGCATTTCTTCGCTCAAGCCGTGGACAGAAACCCTCCGCGCAAGCGACGGAAACACAGACGCTGACGGGAACGGTCTCCTTTTAATCAACCGCCTCGGAATCGTTCTTCTCCAGAAAGGCGGCGAACCTGTCCTGATGCAGGACGTTCAGATTTTTTCAAATTCAACAGCGTCAAATCTTGTTTTTGACGGAACCGACTCATACATCACCCTCGGCAGAAGTTCATTTTTTAACAAAGCGGCTTCACTCAACATTGACGACAATATGGAACCAAACCGGCCTTTCGTAGTCCGCGCTTCTGTAAATGACCGCGCTTTTTATCCTGTAGTAACTTACGGAGACCTCGGTCTTGCTTCCGGTGGCGAAATTACAGGTTCAAACTATGACGGCAAAAACTGGCTCTGTTCAGTAAAAACAATGCAGCACCAGAAAACTTATTTTTCATATATCAACTGGACTTCAGGGCACGAATTGAATTCGCTCCCGCCTTACACTCAGCCTTCCAAGGTAAGCGTAAAGGAATCAACTGAGGACGAATACCGCAGCAAGAGTTCCCCTCTTCCGCTCAAAAAAGCCCCGGAAAGATTAAAAAAGCTCCTTTCGGCAATTCCAAAAGAATTTGAATATGCGGTAAACTGTCACAGTCAGGGAGGTTTTTCTTCCAGACTTTTTGCGTCGGCAACTGATGAATCAAACCTGGCCTCAGCAAACGCAATTATTGCAGACGGCTGGATCTGCGCAATCTTCACCGACGGAACAACCTACTTTAACGGCGCCGTTGACGGGCGCTCAATTTTGAACGGCGGAAAGAACATCGCCTTCCGTCTGCCTAAACTGCCGGAAAGTTATCAGTACGGACCATTCTGTATCAGCGGTGACAAACTTGCCGTTGCATGGGAAGAAACTGATTTTTACAAAACGGGTCGAAGCGGCTTTATCGTTGTAGATCTGGCAAAGATTTTTTATAAGGACACAAATTTTTGATAAGCTTGAATAAGAATTCACTTTTAGTAGTATTTTTTATATTCGCGCCATTTGTGCTCTGCGCTCAGGAAGCAGCACCTCAAAGTGGGACAAATTCAACACAGACCGGAAAGTCCTGGGACTTCTTTTTTACACTCGGCCCGTCTGTTTATGTAAATACCGGAAGCAGTAAGACAAGCGCTCCAAACCCCGTTTCCTTTACACCCGGAATCGGATTCGACTTTTTTAACGGAAAGACAATTGGTTTACAGACCGCCCTTTCGTTCTTCAGCACATACAATCTCTGGGACGGGCAGAACGCGCGCCCTGCCGAAGTAGAAAACCGAGAAGCAAACACAATCAACTTTCTGCTCGACATCGACGGAACAAAAAAATTTGTATACGGTAAAAACATTTTTGAATTATCAGCGGGCGCGGTTTTTTTAATCCGCTACGGCTTTCTTGCGAACGGTGTAGACGATGACGAAGAAGGCACTGCTTCCGGAAAAACTGTAAAGGATGATATTAATTCGATTAATGACTGGTATTACTCTGGAATGAACTTTTTGTACCCGAATGTGGGCTTCTGCTGGCTGCGCGATTTTGAAGGAAAGTGGAATGCGGGGCTTTCCCTCAAATACTATGTTCCGCTGGGTGCTTTGATGGACGGCCGTGGAATGGACACATCCATCATCGCAATCAGTGTTAAGGCCTTAAGAAAATAAGGTCCGCTTTTCCCTTAGATTGTAACACCGCGTTCATTGATTTTTGATTCAACATAGGCAATAAAGTCATCGAGCTTCATTGTCTTCTGCTCAAGACCGCTTGACTGGCGGAATCTTACAGTTACTGTCTTTTCTTTAGATTCGTTTTCGCCAAGAATCAGGATATAAGGAGTTTTGTGTTCCTTTGTAATCATCTTGATTTTTGTGCGCATATTGTCTGTTGAAATGTATGCATTTGAACGGATGTCGTGTGCGAGCAGCGCATCGTTAACCTGTTCTGCATAATCGTCAAATTCATTAGTTACCGGAACAATTGCAACCTGTTCAAATGCGAGCCATGTCGGGAATGCACCGGCAAAGTTTTCAATCAGGATACCAAGGAAGCGTTCAAAACTTCCGAGGATTGCGCGGTGGAGCATTACAGGGTGGTGTCTCTGGTTGTCAGCTCCGATGTATGTTGCGTCGAGGCGCTCAGCAGATGGAAGCTGGAAGTCTGCCTGGATTGTACCGCACTGCCATTCGCGTCCGAGGCAGTCATAAAGTTTGAATTCAAGTTTTGGACCGTAGAATGCACCTTCGCCCGGCTGGATTTCAAAATTGAGTCCGGCTTCGTGACAGGCGTCTGCAAGGGCCTTTTCTGCGCGTTCCCATGTTGCAAGGTCACCAACGTGGTCTTCCGGCATTGTTGAGAATTTAACTACAAGGTCATCAAAACCAAAGTCATGGTAAACAGCCTTTAAGAGCTTGCAGAATTTTGCAACTTCTGCAGAAACCTGACCTTCTGTACAAAGAATGTGGGCATCGTCCTGAACAAAGCCGCGTACACGCATAACACCGTGCAGAGTTCCGCTTGGTTCGTTGCGGACATCGTGTCCGAATTCTGCAAGACGCAGAGGAAGGTCTTTGTATGAGCGCTGGCGGCTCTTGAAGATTTCAAGGGCGCCCGGACAGTTCATCGGTTTAATGGCAAAAAGGCGTTTTTCTGACTCTGTGATGAACATGTTCTTCTGGTAGTGTCCCCAGTGTCCTGAACGTTCCCACAGACTGCGTGGCATGATGGCAGGAGTATTAACTTCCTGGTAGCCGTCGCGGCGAACCATTTTGCGCATGTAATCCTGCATTGTTGTGTAGATTGTCCATCCGTTCGGGTGCCAGAAAATCTGTCCCGGATCTTCAGGGTCAAGGTGGAAGAGATCCATTTCTACACCGAGTTTACGATGGTCGCGCTTTTCTGCTTCTGCGAGCATTGTAAGATATTCTTTTAATTCATTAGGTTTTTCAAAACAAAGTGCATAAATACGTGTAAGCATCGGGCGGTCACTGTCACCGCGCCAGTAAGCACCTGCGAGTTTGTGAAGTTTAAAAGCCTGAGCGTTGATTTCTTTAGTTGAAGCTACGTGCGGACCGCGGCACAGATCCATAAAGCCGTCCTGTTCGTAAGTTGAAATAACTGCGTCTTCAGGAAGGTCCTGAATAAGTTCAACCTTGTATGGTTCGTCAGCAAAAAGTTTGAGGGCTTCTTCCCTTGAAACTTCTTTGCGTGTAAATTCAGCACCGCTGGCAATGATTTTGCGCATTTCTTTTTCTACAGCGGCAAAATCGTCTTCGGTTATTTTATGGTCGGTTGGAAAATCAAAATCGTAGTAAAATCCGTTATCAATTGCTGGACCAATTGCAATCTTTGTTCCAGGAAAAAGATGTTTAATTGCTTCTGCCATTACGTGTGCACATGAATGGCGTACAACTTGAAGTTTATCATCAGCTGCCATAAAAAATACCTCTTTATTTTATGTATTATTAAAAGAATACTGTTTTCTAGTTTTTAGTTCAAGAACATTGAGAAATAAGCAAAAATGTACGATAATAATAGTATGGCGGATAATAATTTTACAGAGCAGCTGCTTGCAGCGCTTGATGCTAAGGCTCAATGGTTTGACAATAGTCAGCTTCCGGAAATGCTGGAAAATTACCGGTTGCTGCACACGTGTGTAAAATCACTTTTTGATTTTCTTTTAAAAAAGTCGATGATTCACTCGGATCCATACAAAAACGAAAAAAAGATTTCGGACATTACTTCACCGGAAAACTCTCCTTTTACCGAAGCAGAACGCTCAATGGTAATGGGCATGCGTTTTTCTGATTATGACAGCACACTCGACTTTTTGTGCAATTATTACCGCTTTTCAGTTTCCAACCTTACAGTTCAGAATATCCGTAAGTTAATCGATTTGAACAATTCAATCCAGTGGAATTCATTCTCTGTAAATTCAAACAATACAAATACCCGCACACTCGCAACCATGCTTTTGTCTGCAAAACAGAACTGCGAAGCAATTACTGTAAGCATGATCAACGACAGTATTTCTAAAGCAGGAAAAGCCATTACTGCAATCAACAAGCAGTTAAAGGAATTAACAGACTTTCAGCGCGAATTTTACAAGGGAAACATCCGCAAAAATGTTTTTGAACACCCGAACTTTGACAAAGAAAAGGCCCTTTCAAGTCCGGCAGATGAACTTTCACAGATTAAAAAACTCTTTACGGCCGTTATGGGAAAAATTCCTTTCTATAACGAATTAATCGACGAAATCATCAGCGAAGATCAGGGAGCAAACAAGGCTGAACTCCAGACTCTTCTTCTTAAAAAACTTGAAGTTTCAAACACAAAGTCAGAAAAAAAAGAAGCCACAATCGATACAAAAGAAATTCTTCTGACCGCAGTACGCGTTTTTGGCGCAACTCCGGGACAGATTATGCAGATTGCACAGAAACTTCAGGAAAACCACGAACTTCTCGAAAGCGAACACAATTCGTTCTGGGATAAATTCCGGAAGGTTTTGATGAAGGCCTTTAACATCGAAGAAAAACCAACTTTCTATCAGATTACAGTTACAGACCCGTCAACCGACACCCGCTCACATGAAAGAATCAACTTTCACCAGTTTGTGGGCGAACTTGCAGCACGCGCACGCCGTTACAATTCGGTTTGCGTAAAAAGAGCTTCAGGTTACGAAAAACTTGCACAGCTTGAAAGCGAAAAAATTCTTGCATACGTTAACCAGCAGATTACAGAATGCCAGAAGCTTATGAAGACTCTTAACGGTCTGGATGAATTCTTTAAGAACGCTCCGCAGCCTCAGAACAGAAACCGCGTAAAGGGAATCAAGATGGAAATCACGGCCCTCAAAAATTCGGTAGTTAAGGCAAATCAGCACCGCTCAGAATATTCTGCATACGTAGAAGAAGAGGCTCAGCTTAAAAAACTCGGAATTAAAAATGATTAAAAGGACAATACTTTCCACATTTGTACTCTGCGCCCTCAGCGCATCACTTGTTTTTGCACAGGAAATTCCAGACCACAATCACGGCGAAGAAACTGCAGACTCTCTTAACGAAATTCCAGAAGAAGGCTCTCAGAAATTTGACCCGGCCGTTCAGAGGACTTTTTATATCTGCGGAACAAACCATCACATGGACTTAAATCCGCACACTTCGAGCTTTTCAAATGAAGCGCAGATTATAAACGGTCTCCAGGAAGGTCTGTTCAGTTACGACCCGAAATCACTCGAACCTGTTCCGGCACTTGCCGAAACCTATAAAATCTCCCGCGATAAAAAACGCTGGACCTTTACAATGCGCGAAGGAGCCGCATTCAGCGACGGAAAGCCGATCACAGCCCAGACAATCATCGACAGCTGGCTTTTGATGCAGAAAACCCCGAATGCACCGTACGCTTCCCTCCTCGACTGCATCCAGGGAATCAAAGATTACCGCGAAGGAAAAATTGCCGCTGACAAGGTAGGACTCAAAGTAAGCGGTAAAAAACTCATCGTTTTGCTGAATACTCCGACCGCCCACCTGCCGCGTCTTTTGTGCCACCATTCATTCAGTGCCTTTACAGGCGACATGAATGTTTTTTCCGGCGCATTTAAAATCGCAGAATTCAATTCAAAAGAACTGACGCTTGTAAAAAATGACAGATACTGGGACAGCAAAAATGTTGCCCTCAGCGAAATAAAAATCACACTCAGTGACGACGAAAAGGAAAACACCTGGCTTTTTAACACCGGCCGCACTGACTGGGTTATGTATTCAATCGACAGCGACAAATTAATCAATAAAAATTCAATAAAAATAAGCGCAATCTTCGGAACTTCATATTTATTCTTTACCTGCCGCAACCAGTACTGGAACGACGCAAATTTCAGAAACGCACTGCTTACGGCAATTCCATGGGAAAAACTCCGTGCAGGCAATCTGATTCAGGCGACAACTCTTGTGTATCCGCTTACAGGTTATCCGAAAGTTGAAGGCCTGACAGAAGGCAACGAGGACGAAGCAGTTGAATTGATGAACGAAGCCCGCGAAAAGGCTTCAATTCCAAAAGATAAGGTTCTGGACATAACCTTCGGAATTACCGACGGTGACTACATGCTGGAAATGGCAAAAATCTTAAAGGAAGCATGGGCTCCGCTCGGCGTAAACCTTGTTACTTTTAAAATCAGGGAAGAAGATTATTTAACGGCCATTCCTTATTTGAATTATGATATTTTCAGTTATTCGTGGATCGGAGACTTTGCCGACCCGCTGGCCTTCCTTGAATTGTTCCGCGAAGGCTCAACTCTCAACCAGACCGGCTGGAAAAATCCTAAATTTACAGAATTGTTGAATCAGGCAGACACGACAACTGACGCAGCTGAGCGCTACAAACTCTTGTCCAGAGCTGAACAGGTTTTAATCGATGACGGCGTTGTAATGCCGGTAAGACATTCG
>JAEENG010000204.1 GCA_016283615.1 Treponema sp. | reverse complement strand
ACGCCTTATGTTTTCTTTATCGCTGATTTTGTATGCGCTGATTACGCCTGCCATATTCCGGCCGCTGAGCACGCCGGAACCGATTGAATACACTGCCCCGCCCTCTTCACGCACGTGGCTGAAGAAAATATCATCCAGGTACATCAGGCTGATTGCAAAGGCAACATAGTCTTTATCATAGCGGTTCGGGCAGTAAAAAATTCCTGCGGAATATGCGCCTGTACCTGCGTTTGGATTAACAATCGTTTTGTCAGTTTTATTAAAATTCAATTTGCCGACCTGAGGCTTTTTGTATCCTCCTGCTGCAATTGAACCAAAGGCGCCGTCGAGTTTTGTGATTAAAGATTCAAGTTCTTCGCCTTCAAAGTTTCCGACTACAACGATTTTGATCCGGTTTGAATCCATGAGTTTTTTGTAATGCGCTTTTACATCATCAAGTGTAACCGATTCAATTGACTGTTCTGTAAAATCCGATGAAGTTTTGTAAGAACTGTCATCGTAAAGACTTTTGTACAATTCAATTGAAAGCTGTTGTGACGGGTCAGAAAGTGAGCGCTGAACTCCGTCTTTTTCCTGGAGAATAAACTTGTCAAAATCAGACTGTTCCAGAAGCGGGCTGTTGACTGCATCTGAAAAAACAGAAAAAACGCTGTCAAAATCCTTTTTAATGCACTTTAGGCCCAGGACAGAATAATCTTTTCCGCTTGAACTGTTGAGGGTAAAAGTCTTGTCGTACTGCATTTTCTGAATTTCTTCGTAAGAGTATTCGCGGCCGCCGTGGAGCATCAGGTTAAGCAGGAGACCTTCGATTCCGGCCTTTTCCGGAGCAATAAGCGGGGTTCCGCCCTCAAACACAACACGGACTACCACAATCTGGGAGCCGCTCTTTTTTACGACAACAGGGATTTTATTTGAAAGAGTGTGTGTGGAAAACTCTCCGATATTCGATTTGTAATACGGGTCTTCGTCCGAAGCCTTTGTACTTGCACAACCGGCAAAAATAATTGCAAGAAAGGATAATGCAATAATCAGTTTTTTTAAGCAGTTTTTTCTCATATCAGATTTCTCCATTCCAGGCGCCAGGTCCAAATACCGGGCTCCTTACTGCCACCAGAACGCGTTGTCTTTATTCAACACTTTCCAGCCGTATTTATCAAATTCATTTTTATTTTCTTCAAAATAAGACGGACTTACAAACAAAACCGCAACTCCGCTCTTATCCTTGACATATTTATCCAGGTATTTATTGATGTCAGTTTTTTGTACTTTTTGAATATTTGAATCGTATTCAATAAAATAATCAGCCCCGGAAGAAGCCCATGTTGCAGACAAAGAAGATAAAAACTTCTGGGCCGTTTCCATCGAATAAATGCGGCTGTCTTCGAGAGTATGCTTAACCTTCTGGATATTTTCGTTTTCAAAACCGGTTCCAGTTTTATACATATTCTGAAGGACAGGCCCCTTGAGCATTTTAAGAAGCTTTTCGCCCTTTTGAACTGCAGAACTTCCCTGATTCAACATTGCGGCCGAAAAATTAATCATTCCGCTTGCACGCATTGTTGAGTAACCAACCCCCGCATAATCAGCGTCCGGAATCATCAGGTCTTTATCAGCGGTAAGGCTCTGCAAAAATGAGCCTGAAGGATTTGCAAGAAGGTAAGCCCACACATCGGCAGGATAAGTGTCCACAGCGTCGGTTTCGGCATCGGGTCCGCGTAAATAATACACAAACTGAATTATGTTTCCGCCCATGCGGTCGTCTGCAAAAACGTATTTTACATCGTTTTTGAGGGGAGCCTTGGCCGGTGTACTTACCTTTACGGAACCGCCCTTAGCCTGAGGACCGTTTTCCCATGAGCCGTAGATTTTTTTTACGATTGAATAAACCTCGTCGTGCTTTACATCGCCTCCCACAAAGAGGGCTGTATTTTGCGGAACGTAGTATTCTTTTTGAATCTGGCGCAGCTGTTCAATTGTTGCATTTTTAATTGTGGAAAGGGCGCCGCTTGAGTCCAGTCTCCACGGGCTTTCGGGGAACAGTGTCTTAAAAAGTCCCGCCGCAAAGATACGGCCGCTTTCACTCTGCCCGCCTGAAATTTCTGCCAGGACTACATTTTTTTCTTTTTCAAATTCCTCCCTGTCCATGAGGGGAGTTCTGATTGCATAAGACCAGTATTCAAGGCCGTCATAAACAAGGGAAGACGGAACGGTAAAAAAGTAATTTACACGGTCAATGCCCGTA
>JAEENG010000203.1 GCA_016283615.1 Treponema sp. | reverse complement strand
CAATTGTTGCAGAAAAGCTCATTAAACCTAAAAGAAACCTGCTTTCCAAACTTTTTGGTGCGAGAAATAAGGAAGTTCAGGACTTTGTAATTATCGACAGCAATGAAACAAATGCAAAAAATGCCAGCGAAAAATTCAAGGATGTTAAGGTATTTAAGGCAGATGTAACTGAAGAAGGCTTTGTCCAGGAAGAGGGTATCGATAAATTTGACCTTGTAATCTGTGCCACAAGCAACCACGAAATGAATATCGTTATGGCAGCTTATATTGAATCCCTCGGCGTTAAAAACAGTATCGCTCTTGTAAGCAACGGTCAGTTTATTGATGTTGCCCGCAAAATTGGAATTGAAGTTGCAGTTCCGCTGCGTGACTCGGTAGTTGACAGTATTATCAGCCACCTGTACGGAAAAACAGTTACCGGAATTCACACGGTAAATGGCAGCGAACTTGAAATTCTTGAAGTTACAATTTCTCAGGAAGCGGAAGTAAACGGAAAGGCTCTCAAGGAAATTGCCGAAAGCGGAAAATTCCTGGTATTGCTGGTTAAAAAGGTTGGTTCGGAAGAATTTTTGATTCCGGACGGCAACACTGTCCTAAAAACAAAGGACAAGGTTGTTTTGATTACAAATTCAGATGACAACCAGCACGTAATGGAAAAATTTGGCACGATTGAATAGGGGCGGGTTGAATTAAATGGCTGTTTTTACCTTTATCAGAGTTATTTTATTGATTTGTTCAATTATTGGAATTTCCATGGTAATTCCCCTTGTTACAGCCCTCGCACTGGGTGAAATGGCGGCGGTAAGTTCCTTTGGAATTCCAATGGTTATCGCCGTTATACTTGGTGCAACAGGTTACTTTGCCGGCCGCAAAACCAAATTGAACCTTTCCACCAGAAATGTTTTTGCCCTCGTTGCAATTTCCTGGATTACAATCAGCATTTTTGGAAGCGTTCCGTTAATTCTGTCGGGAACAACTAAAAGCATAATTGACGCAATTTTTGAAAGCGTAAGCGGTTTTTCTACCACCGGAGCCACGGTTTTGAGTGGAATTGATGAACTTCCACGAAGCATTAACCTGTGGCGGTGTCAGATGCACTGGCTGGGAGGCATGGGAGTTATCGCCCTGACTGTAGCACTTCTTCCTCTTCTTGGGGTAGGCGGATTTGCCTTGATTAAGGCAGAAAGTAGCGGCCCGGAAAAAGGTAAGATTACACCAAAAATTGCAAGTACAGCTGAGACCCTCTGGCTTTTGTACATCGGTTTGACTGCAGCACAGATGATTGCACTTTTGTTCTGCGGAATGGATTTTGTAGATTCACTTTCCTATGCCTTTGCAACCCTGGGAACCGGTGGTTTTGCGACACATGATGCAAGTGTAGCTTATTATAATTCAGTTGCGGTAGAAATTGTCTGCACTGTATTTATGTTCCTGGCGGGCGTTAACTTCAGCATGTATTTTTACGTTTTGAGCGGAAAATTCAGTGAGGTTAAGAAGAATAGCGAATTAAAAGCATATTTGAGCCTGTTTTTTATAATAGTTGTCTGTATAACCCTCTGCCTGATTCCACACTATCACTCATTCATCAAGGCTTTGAGATACGCATCGTTTCAGACGGCTTCCATAATTACGACGACCGGCTTTGCCAGCGCAGACTTTTTGACATGGCCTGCACCGGCACAGTTTTTTATATTTTTACTGTTCTTTACGGGAGCATGTTCAAGTTCAACAAGCGGTGGTTTTAAAATTGTACGCTGGGTAATTCTTGGCAAACAGGCAAAAAACGAAATGATGCGCATGATTCACCCCCATGGGGTTTTTAGCGTACGGTTGAATGGAAAGGCAGGCCGGAAGGATCTGGTTTTTAACGTTGCCGCATTCGCTTTTGTTTATGCAATTGTTGTAATTACGACTACTCTGGTTGGTGCCCTCTGCAAACTCGATATTTTTACCGCATTTACTGCAAGTTTGAGTATGGTTGGTAACGTGGGACCTGCCTTTGGAACACTCGGTCCAAGCGCAAACTACGGCGGCCTGGAACCGTTGCTCAAGCTCTGGTACTGCTTTGCTATGATTGCGGGTCGTCTTGAATTGTATAATCTGATTATTTTCTTCCTGCCGGAATACTGGGAAAAATAGAATTATTTTAAGGCCAACAAAAAACGCCCGGCAGAGTGTGCCGGGCGTTTGTGTTTGGATATTCTGAACTTATTTGCTCAAAAGTTTGTTGATTGCGTTTACAAAGTCAATCGGGTCAGAAAGTTCTGCACCGCTGACGAGGAGAGCCTGGTCGAGGAGAACTTCTGAAACGTTCTTTACGTAATCGTCTTCAACGGCTCCTGAGAGGGACTTTACGATTGCATGGTCACCGTTAACTTCGAGGATTGGCTTAACCTGTGACATTCCGCCCTGACCCATGGCACGCATCATGCGTTCCATCTGGAGTGAAGGATCGTTTTCGTCAACAACGATACAGCTTGGGCTGTCTGAGAGGCGTTTTGAAAGAATTACGTCCTTTACACGGTCTCCGAGGGCTTTTTTGATTTTTTCCTGTACAGGTTTGAATTCTTCTTCCTTCTTTTTTGCCTGATCCTTATCAACTCCCAGTTCATCGTCGCTTCCGGCACGGTTAACTGCCTTGAGATCAAAGTCTTTATACTTCATCAAACTTGGAATTACGATGTCATCGATGTCGTCTGCCATGATGAGAACTTCAAATCCCTTGTTTTTGTATGCTTCCAGAAGTGGAGAAGCACGGAGGTTCTTTTCGTCTGTACCTGTGATGTAGTAAATTGCCTTCTGGCCTTCCTTCATGCGCTGTACGTAATCTGCAAAACTTGTCCAGTTTTCTTCACCTGTTCCTTCCGGAGCGGTACTCTTAAAGCGGACAATTTCTGAGATTTCTTCGCGGTTTGCGTAGTCAGAATAAAGACCTTCCTTCATAGGACGGTTGAACTGGCTGACAAACTTATTCCATTTTTCGATTGCGGCCTTTTCTGTGTCGCTGCGTTTGGATTCTTCAGTTTTGCGTGCCTTGTCTGCGGCTTCGCCCATTTTGCGGAATTCGCTCAGGAGTTTTTTAACAGACTGGCTCTTGATTGTTTCGAGAATACGGTTCTGCTGCAAAATTTCGCGGCTTACGTTCAACGGGAGATCTTCTGAATCGATAATACCACGAACAAAGCGCAGATAAGCAGGAAGAAGTTCGCGGTCGTCATCAGTGATGAATACGCGTTTTACATAGAGTTTAACGCCGCTCTTGTAATCTGCCTGATACATGTCGAATGGAGCAACCTGCGGGATATAGAACAAAGTTGTATATTCCTGGGTACCCTCTGCATGTGTGTGAACATAGTGCAAAGGTTCTGAACCATCGTGTGTGGTAGTCTTGTAGAATTCGTCATAGTCTTCTTTTTTGAGCTGTGACTTTGGACGTTTCCACAGGGCAGATGCGCTGTTAACCTGGTCAACTTTGTTTTCGCTGCCGGTGATGTTTCCTTTGTCATCGTACTTGTTCTGTGTGTAGTGAAGGAAAATCGGGAAGGCGATATGGTCTGAATAACGTTTGATGAGTTCTTCAATCTTCCAGCGGCTTGCGTAATCTTTTGAATCATCATTGAGTTCCATTTCGATTGCGGTTCCGTTGAGTTCCTGGTTGTCAAAACCGTATTTTTTTGCTTCGTCGCTGTCGGCCTTTACTTCTTCAATTGAGTATGAATTTGTACCGTCGCTGGTCCATTTATAGAGTTTTGCGTCTTTGTCGCCGGCCTTGCGTGTGTAAACATTGATTTTTTTGGCTGCCATGAATGCGCTGTAAAAACCAACACCGAACTGACCGATGAGATTTGATTCGCCGGCGCTTTTGTCAGAAGCGATTTTTTCGATAAAGGCTTTGGTTCCGGAACGTGCGATTGTACCGAGGTTGTTTGTGAGGTCTTCCTCATTCATACCGATACCGCTGTCCTGAACTGTGAGGATTTTTTTAGGTTCGTCAAAAGTAATGTCAATTTTCGGGTCGTTTTTGATTGCTTTGTAGGCGTCATCAGAAACTTTAAGATAATTCAACTTGTCCAATGCATCTGACGCGTTAGAAACAATTTCGCGGAGGAAAATGTCTTTGTTTGAGTACATTGAATGAATGATTAATTTAAGAAGCTGATTAACTTCTGTTTGAAATTGATACTGTGCCATTAATTGCCTCGAATTTTAAAAATAGATTCTGAATAAAATATAGTAAAATTCGGGAGCAAAAGGCAAATTTTTTATGCGCAGTATGCCGTTAAAGGCTTATTTTTTATTCAATTGTTTTGAAAATTCACTCAGATAGTAGCCTGCACTACAGAAGAAAATGAGAATGCTGATGTAATCTGCAAGATATTTGTACATTGGCTGGGAATTATCAAAAATAAAGAATTCCTGGTGGTAAAGCATGTAGTCGATGAGACCGAGCCTGATAAAGCGGTAAAGCCCGAATGCGCATAATGCAAAAAGTAAAACAAGCAGAAAGATTTTTACAGGAGAAGGTTTTTTGCTTTCTGCCGGAGACTTTTTTGAACTAATTGCTTTTATCATCATACCCATGTGAAGACCGAGGTGGAGAGACATAAAAACAAAGTACCAGTGACTGGAAATCAGGTGGGTTTTTCGTGCCCAGGCGGCTCCGGATTCGATATTCATGAATGAAAAAACATGGTTGGAAAGAATGATTCCGCTGATTGCGAGGAGAACGGCACAAACGAGAATACCGGTGTTGATAAGGGCCTGTAAAACGCGGTAAGCATTGTATCTGCCTTTAAAAAGCGAAAGGTAGTATTTGTGGTTCAGGCCGATGTGGATTGCCCAGAGAACAAGAAGGAGAGATCCGAGTATTTCGTGAACTCCATCCCATTTGAACAGAGAAGTTCCGCCCATTAAAAGAAGAGACAAAATTGTCATTGATAAATCGATTGTGCGGCGGATTTTTTGAGATGTTGTCATAGGCCCTCCGATAAAAAACTACACTATAATTTTATAATTGACGGATGAATTTTGTCCATGTTTTTTTAATTTGTGCAAAAAAAACCGGCTTTTATAAGCCGGTTTTGTGATTTAGTGTTCATTACAAACCCTAAAAACGGCGAAGTCAAGGCTTCAAGCGTTAGCGTGCCTTGACTCGACGTATTCTAGGAAATAATCTTAGAATTTTGAATTTTTAATCCAGTCAGAAACTTCTTTCTGTGTAGCTGTCTTGCTGAAACGTTTGCCGTAAAGCCAGTTTCCGTTTTTGCAGATAGCCTGGAGCTGTTTTGGTGTATCACCGATTGGTGAAGAACCTGATGTACAGAAAGGAATGATGTTCTTTTTGCCGAAATCTTTTCCGTTAACCCATGTCTGGATTCCGAAGGCTGGTGTTCCGCGCCAGATTGGATAACCGATATAAATTGTTTCGTAATCCTTAAAATCTGGAAGTTCTTTTACAACGCCATTCTTTGGGAGTGTGCCGGATTTGAGTTCCTTGCTGATACGGCTGTTTTCATCACGCCAGTTTAATTCTTCTGTTGTGTATGGGTGTGTAAGTTCAACTTTGAAAAGGTCTGCACCTGTTTCGTTAGCAATAAATTTTGAAACAGAATCTGTGTTGCCTGTCTGTGAAAAATAAACAACAACTGCTTTGCTCTTTGGTTTAGCAAATGCGCTAAAACAAACCAAAAGTACTGATAAAAGTGCTGCGAATTTTTTCATCTAAAAAATCCTCCGTTAATATAATTTTAGAATATAAGCAGTAATGGAAGAATTCAAGACTGTTAAATAGAATTTTATATCAGGGTCCGGGAGCGTTTCTGGGCGGGAGGGGCGGTGCGTGGAGGGCCTGACATGCCGTGGAAGGCAGATGCGTGGCGGGCGGGCGCTCGTCAGAAGAGCGGTTTGATGGCGCGCTCAAGAATTCCATGGAGTGAAGAAATCAGAATTCCATAGTTTGTCATCGGAACGTTCGCCTGCTTGCATAGACGGCTCCTTGCCTGCATTTCGCGTTCGTTGAGCATGCAGCCCCCGCAGTGAATTATAAGGGCGTACTTTGATGGATCATCGGTGAACTGAATTCCGCTTGTAAATTCGATTTGAGGCATAAAACCGAGCTTTTCTTTGAGCCAGGCAGGGATTTTCTGGCTTCCGATATCGCCGCATTGTCTGTGGTGAGTGCAGCCTTCGCTGATTAAAATTTTGTCGGCTGGAGTAATTGAATTCAATTTTTTAACGGCCTGAATGGACTGTTCGAGAAAGCCCTTGTAGCGGGCCATTAAAATTGAAAAGGAAGTGAGCGGAATATCATCCGGAGTTAGCTTTGAGACCTTGCCGAATGCCTGGGAGTCTGTGATTACCATTGCAGGCTTTTGGGGGCTTGCTTTCAGATAAGAGGCGAGGCTGTCTTCTTTGAGAGTGACGGCAATTGCACCTGCATCGAGAATTTCGCGGATTGTCATCTGCTGCGGGAGAATTAGACGCCCTTTTGGAGCTGCCTTATCGATTGGAACAACAAGGACTATTAAATCGCCAGGTTTGATTAAATCTGCAACAAGTTTTTTGTCGGACCGGGATGAATTCAACCTGGCGGCGATAAGATCTTTTAACTGATTTATGTTGTGTCCCGTTAAAGCAGAAACCTGAATGGAGTCTGCTGCGTCTCCGGCGGAAGAAGAGCCTTCGTCGCATTTGTTTTGAACCAGAATATATGGAATTGAAAGTTTTTTAACGCTTTCGAGAATATCGTTTTCGCACTTAGTTAAAGAGGGGCTGTCGGTAACAATGAGGGCAAGGTCAGACTGGTTTAATATGCGCCGGGTCTGACAAATGCGTTCTTCTGCGAGAGTGCCGGTATCGTCGAGGCCTGCAGTGTCGGTAATAACAACGGGGCCGGCCGGTAGAAGTTCCATTGATTTGGAAACCGGGTCAGTTGTAGTGCCCTGAACCTCTGACACGATGGCAGTTTTCTGGCCGGTGAGGGCGTTAATTAGAGAAGATTTTCCAACGTTTGTGCGCCCGAAAATTCCGATATGCGCGCGTTCTGAAGATGGAGTGTCGTTCAGGTTCATGTGGTTTCCTTATACGAACCGCATTGGCGGCCGTCCAGTATAGATTTTAGCACTGTGCAGGGGGAGATGGAAAGTAGGGGAGGGTTACTTATCTACATCAATTCCGTAATACATATCAAAAACATCATCTTTGATATCTTCGAATAGTGGAAGAGAAAATAATAGATAACAAAACCGAAGTGTATTTCCGGGAAAAAGATTCACAACTTTACAAAATGTAAATTTATTTAAAATTACGCTTGACAACTTGTAAACTTACCCTTTACAATAATCTCATGAAAGAAATCTTAAAATTCCTCAGACAGCTTAATAATTATTCTCAGGACCAGATTGCTTCCCTTATCGGGGTTTCGCGCCAGTCTTATTCCAAATACGAAAACGGCTCCGTCACTCCTTCTGAACAGACTGTGAACAGGCTTGCAGAAACTTATAAAGTACCTGCTTCGTATTTCTACTACAAGGATTTTTCTCCAGTCACTGAACTTTTAATGGCTTCTTTAAAAAAACAGGCAGAAGAAAAAAGCGGTGTTTCCTTTCAGATGAATGAAGATGCAAATACTGTGCGCGTTGCTGAACCTGCTGTTTCATTTAAACCGGAATCCGGCGAGGAAAATGAACAGAACAGCTGGGATGTTTATTATGACGGCAATACCCTTCGTCTAGCAGATAATTCAAAAGCACATTTTTCTAAAGGGCAGAAATTTAAGCTGGTTGAATTTGATGAAAACATTCAAAAAAAAGAGCGGGACGAGGCATTAGAAACACTTTTAAAATATGCGGGAACTTTTAAGGTTCCGGAAAATTTTGATTACAAGGAGGAGCTTTACCAGGCTTTAGTTGAAAAATATGGTCCTATTGATTGATACAAATATTATATTAGATTTTTTTATGGACAGAAATTATTATCTTGAAGAAACAAAACAGATTTTTAACAAAATTCATTCAAGAGAAATAACCGGTGTCCTAGCCGCACACACAATAAATAATCTCTGGTTTATTTTGAGAAAGCAATTTTCTTCTCAACAAAGACGGGAAATTATTTCGTCGTTACTTAATTTATTTGAAATCTCTTCTCTAAACAAAGACAAACTTCTCTCAGCCATTCAGCGGGATGATTTTTCCGATTTTGAAGACTGTCTTCAGGACGAATGCGCCGCTGCTGTCCATGCAGATTTTATAATAACGCGGGACAAGAATGACTTTAAAAACTCAAAGATAAAGGCACTTCTGCCTGGGGAGGCGTTAAAGATTCTTTTCTAAAAGTGAATATTCGTATTCTTCAGTTACAGAGCCATAGTGAATTTATAGCGCAAAACCAAATCTGCAAGGACTGTCTTAGGGCCTCCTATCGCACAATAATTTCATTTACGCTATACTTGAGCCTATGAGTACTATTTACGAAAAAGCGCTTTCAAAGCACGAAGAATGGAAAGGTAAAATTTCTACCGAATTAAAATGCAAGCTCGAGGACCGTGACGATCTTTCTGTTGCCTACACACCAGGCGTTGCTGAACCATGCCGTCAGATTCATAAAAATCCTGATGACGTTTACAAATACACCTGGCGCGGAAACACAATCGCTGTTGTTTCTGATGGAACTGCCGTTCTTGGTCTTGGTGATATCGGACCTGCTGCCGGACTTCCTGTAATGGAAGGAAAATCTGTTTTGTTCAAAAAATTTGCAGGTGTGAATGCGGTTCCACTTTGTATTGATACAAAAGATCCGGACGAAATCATCAAATTCTGCAAGCAGATTGCCCCAACATTCGGCGGAATCAACCTTGAAGATATTTCGGCTCCGCGCTGTGTTCAGATTGAACGCACTTTGATTAAGGAACTTGATATTCCGGTTTTTCATGATGACCAGCATGGAACAGCAATCGTTGTAACTGCAGCTATTATGAACGCCCTCAAAGTTGTTAACAAAAAACCTGAGGAATGTACACTCGTTGTAAGCGGAACAGGTGCTGCCGGTTCATCAATTATCCGTATGCTCCACCAGTTTGGAATCGGACGTATTTATGGATTCAACATCAACGGTATTGTTCTTAAAGAAGACTACGATAAATACGACTTTTTGACTAAAGAATTGACAGAAATTACAAACCAGGACAATGAACGTCTTACTCTTGCACAGGCAATGGCAAAGGCTGATATTTTTGTCGGTGTTTCGGCCCCGAATCTCGTCAGCCAGGAAATGGTAAAATCGATGAAACGCGATCCTATCGTTTTTGCTATGGCAAACCCGGAACCGGAAATTACTTACGAAAACGCAAAAGCTGCCGGCGCAAAGGTAATCGGAACAGGCCGTTCAGACTACCCGAACCAGGTAAACAACGTTCTTGCGTTCCCGGGATTGTTCCGTGGAGCATTGGACTGCCGCGCAAGCAAAATTACAGAAGAAATGAAGATTGCGGCTGCAAGAGGGCTCGCTTCGCTTATCAGCGACGACGAATTGAATGCAGACAATGTAATTCCATCGGCTTTTGACCCGAGAGTTGCTCAGGTTGTAGCAAAAGCTGTAGCAGACGAAGCACGCAAGGCAGGCCTGGCACGCGCATAAAATTCTTTTGTTCGGTTGTATTGTTCTCTCTTTTGACCGGCGGAACTGCATTTAGCCGTGCAATTAAACATGTGTCCCCGGTTGAAGGGATCGACTGGACCTTTGAAACTATCTTTGGATTCCAGAACCTGAATAATATGATGTCAAAGGAAGGCGGTTCGAGTACGCAGTCTGGCGAAGGCTTATTCTTCTATGGAATTTTGTACCACGCGTACTACGAAAAAATGCCTTTTATCAAAGCCCAGATGAATATGGGCTTTGACCAGCGCACACACATTTACTGGTCAGAAAATCCTGACTTTAATCATGAAGAACCACAATTGAACGAACACTTGCGCTGTATTGAAGTTGATGTTCAATACCAGATGCCGGCAGTGATTGCATATTACGGAAGATTCTTTCCGTTTATCGGGTACACATTTTTAAATTATTCCAGCGTGGATGTTTATTCAAATACGCAGTCGGTTCAATTTAATGCACTCACATTCGGGGCGGAGTATTCGGCCCGGATCAGCAAAGTGTTCAGCCACAACATTTATTTTACTTATGCTCCGATTATGATGAGTGACAGCGGAAGAAAGGCCTACAAATACTTTAGCCACGGCGCTGAATTCATCATCAATTCACATCCGGTTGCTTTGACAACATTTTTTTCTGTGCGCAACGGAATTGAGCGCACCAGAAACTTCTTTGATAATTCAACTTACGCATTCAACAATATTGAACTTGGAATTTCTTTCTACATGAACTTAAAATAACGATAGATTACAATTATTGAACTTTATATCCGTTGAAATTCTATGTTATAGTTAGCGAATGGTTATTGATAGAATTAATGGTCCGGAAGATGTAAAAAAACTCAATTCCAGGGAATTGGTTGAACTTGCATCGGACATTCGCGAAGGCCTTTTTAACCGCCTGACAAAACACGGCGGACATTTTGGCCCAAATTTTGGATTTGTTGAAGGAACTATTGCCCTCCATTATGTTTTTGACTCTCCACGCGATAAGTTTGTTTTTGATGTTTCTCACCAGTGTTATCCTCATAAAATGCTTACAGGCCGAAAACACGGATTCTTTGATGAAAACCGTTTTGGCGAAGTAACAGGGTACATGAATCCGGACGAAGGCCCGCATGACTTTTTTAAAATCGGTCATACTTCGACTTCGGTGAGCCTTGCCTGTGGTCTTGCAAAGGCGCGCGATTTAAAGGGTGATAAAGAAAACATCATTGCTGTAATCGGTGACGGTTCATTGAGCGGCGGCGAAGCACTCGAGGCCCTGGATTTTGCCGGCGAACAGAACACAAACCTGATTATTGTTGTAAACGACAACCAGATGTCGATTGCAGAAAACCATGGCGGTTTGTATAAAAATCTTGCCTCTCTGCGTGAATCAAACGGTACCTGCAGTGAAAATTTATTCCGTGCGATGGGTCTGGACTACTATTACGAAGCGGAAGGCAACAATGTCGAAAAACTGATTGAAATATTCAAAAAGGTAAAAGACATTGATCATCCGACGGTTGTTCACATCAACACATTGAAGGGTTGTGGATATAAGGTTGCCGAAGAAAATAAGGAAATCTGGCACTGGACTAATCCGTTCAACCGCGCAACAGGAGAGCGTCCTTCAGGCAAGGGCGAAAATTACTGGCCGATGACCGCCGAATTTATGCTCAAAAAAATGGCCGCTGACCCTAAGGTTGCAATGATTTGTCCTGCAATTCCGGGCAACTTTGGCTTTACAAAACCTAACCGGGATAAGGCCGGACGCCAGTTTATCGACGTTGGAATTGCCGAAGAGCACGGTGTTGCGATGGCAAGTGCAATGGCTAAAAATGGAGCAAAACCTGTTTTTGGAACTCATTCAAGTTTTATTCAGCGCACTTTTGATCAGTTGAGCCAGGATTTGTGTATCAACAAAAATCCTGCAACAATCCTTGTAAACACAGCAAGTATTTACGGAATGCGTGACATTACTCACCTTGGAATTTTTGATATTCCTTTGATGAGCAATATCCCGAATCTGGTTTATCTTGCGCCGACAAACTGCGAAGAGTATTTTGCAATGCTCGACTGGTCAATTGAACAGAATCAGTATCCGGTTGCAGTGCGCATGCCGTGCAATGGTGTTATTCATACACAGCTGCCGGTAGAAAAAGATTATTCAAAATTGAATAAATCCCTCGTAACACAGCAGGGTTCAGAAATCGCAATTCTTGCTCTCGGAGACTTTTTCCAGCTGGGCGAAAAGACAGCAGATTTTATCGAACAGAAGTCAGGCAAAAAACCTACTTTGATTAACCCGCGCTATATTACGGGACTTGATGTTGAACTTTTGGAATCTCTTAAAAAGAATCATTCAAAGGTGATTACACTCGAAGACGGAATTATTGAAGGAGGCTTTGGACAAAAAGTTGCTTCTTTCTTTGGTCCTGATGGTGGAATTCAAGTATTCAATTATGGATTTAAAAAGGAATTTCTGGATTTGTACGAGGTAAGCGATGTTCTCAAAGAAAACAGGCTTACCCCTGAACAAATTGCTGAAGACGTACTCTAGGCTTGAGTTAATTCTTCTGCTTTAGCGCGGACGGCTTTGTACAGGTCGTCCGCATTTTTTTGGTTTTCGGTAATTATGCGGACAAAAACGCTGCCTGCTACAATTCCTTCGACGGTGCTCGAAAGAGCCTTGGACTGAGTTCCGTTGGAAATGCCGAAGCCGCCGTAGATTTTTGAACCGCCCTGAGCACATTTATTGATAAAGTCCAGAGTGTTATGGTCTACCGTCGTGTCGGAACCTGTGATTCCTGTGCGGAGGGCTGCGTAAATCAGAGGAAAGCCTGCGTTGGCAAGTTTTGTAAGTCTTTCCGGGCTCATGCTTGGTGCGGCGACAGGAATGTTTATCATTCCGTTTTCTTTGCAGGCAGCAGTTAAACCTTCATCGTTATCAAACGGCAAATCAGGAATAATCATGCCTGTAACTCCAGCCTCTGAAGCCATTTTGCAGAAATTTTTAACGCCCGGTGTATAAATCAGGCTTCCGTAACTCATGATGTAAATTGCAACCTGCGGAAAGGCATCGTGTAAGCGTTTTATGAATGCAAGACCGTCTTTTGTCCTGTACGAGCGGCTGAGAACCTTTGTACAGGCGCCCTGAATTGCCGGACCGTCTGCGCTCGGATCAGAAAAAGGGAGCTGAATTTCGAGAATGCTTGCTCCACCGTCTACGAGGGCTTTTGCAGCCGTAAATGCAAGTTCATCTGTCGGATAACCTGCAACGAGATGGCTCATCAATTTAATTTTACTCATAAAAAGCCTGCCTTATTTATTCATTATTTCAGCTTCGTGGATATCCTTCTGGTCGTTCAATCTTTCAAGCTCGCTAATGAGGAACTGTTTCCATTCTTCAGGACGGAAAACAGGGCATGTGATAAAGATGTCTTTGTCTCCGCGTCCGCTCATGTTTACAATCAGTGCTTTGTCTTTTGGAAGTGCCGGTGCAAGTTTAATTGCTGCGGCTCCGGCGTGTGCACTTTCCATGGCAAAAAGTACGCCTTCGTTGCGTGCAAAGAACTTAACAGCATCGAGCGCTTCTTTATCTGTAGCCGATGTAAATTCAATGCGGCCTTCTTTACCGAGGGCTGCAAGCTGTGGACCGATACCGCAGTAGTCGAGCCCTGCACTGATGGAACGTGTTGGAAGAGCCTGACCGTCGTCATCGAGGAGAAAGCGGCTCTTGTAACCGTGGAGAATACCTTCGCGGCTTACGTTTCCTGTCATTCGGATTGCGTTTTCTCCGACACCAGGTCCGATTCCGCCGGCTTCTACGCCGATGAGGCGCGGTGACTTTTCGTCGATAAACGGTGCAAAGAAACCGATTGAATTTGATCCGCCGCCGACACAGGCAACCATTGCGGCAATGTCGAGATTGCGTTCTGCTGCCTGTTTTTTAACTTCTTTTCCGATAACACTCTGGAATTCGCGGACCATGTCAGGGAAAGGAGCTGGCCCGAGAGCACTTCCGAGTACGTAATGTGTTGAATCCGGATTTGCGGCCCAGTCGCGCATAGCTTCATTTACTGCATCCTTGAGGGTGCGGCTTCCGCTTGTAACCGGGTGAACTTTTGCGCCGTACATTTCCATTGCGGCTACGTTTGGCTGCTGGCGTCTGACGTCAACTTCGCCCATGTAAACGGTACAGTCCAGTCCGAGTTTTGCGCAGGCTGCGGCTGTTGCAACACCGTGCTGTCCGGCACCGGTTTCTGCGATAATGCGGGTTTTGCCCATTCTTTTTGCAAGAAGACACTGTCCGATGGCGTTATTGATTTTGTGGGCACCGGTATTTGCAAGACCTTCAAGTTTGATGTAAATCTGAGCTCCACCTAAAAGTCTGGTTGCAGTTTCTGCAAAAAGAAGTGGAGTTTCGCGGCCGATATAATCGCGTTGAATTGTTTCTAATTCCTTAATAAAAGACGGGTCTGCCATCGCCTTTTTAAATTCAACTTCAAGTTCATCGAGCGGACGGCGCAGAACTTCGGCAACGTATTTGCCTCCAAAATTATCAAAAAAACCATTTTCTGAATAAGACATATATTTCCTCTTATACTTTTTATTTACAGTCGGCGGACAGTATATCAAAAAAGCATTTTAATTTCTCTACATTTTTGATTCCAGGCGCAGTTTCTACAGAAGAACTTATATCGATAAGTTCAGGGTAGTAGTTTTTTATAATTGAATTAACATTGTCGCTAGTAATGCCGCCTGCAATCCAGAGTTTATGTTTTTCTGAAACTTTTTTTACTAAATCGCCATCAACCTGGATTCCGGTTCCGCCAACGGCTGTCTCCGAAATTGCATCGATTAAAATGCGCGGTTCACCGATTGAATTCAAGTATTCAAAATCCTGCAAATCAGCGGCAGTTTTGATATTTACGGCACAGTAATGCGGAAGTTTGTTAAAGTCCGGATTTTTGATAAATTCCTTGCAGACTTTGATTCCGTGGAGCTGAATAAAGTCCACTGTTCCGCTGCAGGCAAGTTTGATTGCCTGGTCGTACTCATCGCTGTCATTGTCTGCAACAACTGCAACGAGGACCGGCCGTCTGTCACCAAACTTCTTTTCAAGTTCAGCCTTACATTCAGTTATAAATGAAGCATTTGTGTTCCGCTTTGATTTATTGAATAAAATGAATCCAAGAAAGTCCGCTCCGCATTCTGCAGCAAAAACTGCATCAGAAAGATTTGTGATTCCGCAGATTTTTACGAGGGGACGTTTTGAAGCGCCGTCGGAAAGTTGAGGGCGGTTTGCAAAGCGAACCCATGAGTCGCCGCGCATATTTACCGGAGTTGTTTCAAAAGCGGTAACGTATTCTTTTGCAACATCGGGATTTCTGGCAGCGGCTTCTCCGAGAAGAATCGCACTGAATCCCATGCTTGCGGCAAAACCTGCAGAAGAAGGGCTTAAAATTCCGCTTTCGAATGTAACGCGGGCGTCCGGGGCAATTTGTTTGATTTTTTTGAGCATGCGGGCCGGTGTGAGAAGATCGATTGTAAAATCACACAGATCGCGGCTGTTAACGCCGCACAAAATGTACTGGTGTTCAACACGGGCCATTACGTATTCAAGTTTTTGCAGGTCGTCGTCACTGCGCACTTCGAGAAGAACTGAGATTCCGAGGGATGCGGCTTTCTGAGCCATTTTTAAGAGGGTTTGTTTATCAAGGATGCGTGCAATCAGTAAAACTGCATCGGCTCCCGCACGGAATGCAACTTCAACTTCGTTTTCGTCGAGAAGAAAGTCTTTGCGAAGGACAGCCGGCCCTGTAAGACCGGTTTCTTTTTCAAAAGCGTCTACTGCGGCGCATACATTCATCAGGTCCTGCAAAGTTCCTTTAAAATAATGAGTTTCTGTCAGACAGCTGATTGCGCGTGCGCCGGCCCTGCTGTAGGCAAGGGCAGTTGCGGCGGAGTCCAGGTCCGGGGCAATGTCGCCCTTGCTCGGACTTGCGCGTTTAACTTCAAGGATAACACCTTTGGACTGCACAAACGGATGAATTTTTCGTGTGCGCTCTTTTGGAATATCAAATCCAAATTCGTAGCCGAGATATGCTATATCTTGTTTTCTTTTATCAACTATCGTCTGAAGAATGTTAGAACTCATTGCATGCCTTTTTAATTTCTTCAATTTTTGCGAGTGTTTTGCCTGAGTCGAGCGCAGAAAGTGCCATGTCATAGCCTTCTTTCATTGAACGCGCTTTTCCGCAAAGATACAAAACTGCTCCGGCGTTTAAGCCGACTGCGTAACGGATTGTTCTGCGGCCCTTTCCGTTGAGAACTTCCATTGCGAGTGCGGCGTTTTCCGGGCCGTTACCGCCAAAAAGTTCGTTTTCGTCTGCGTCGGTAATTCCAAACTTTGCCGGATTAATGACAAACTGGCTTTCCTTGCCGTTTTCGTCAATTACGTAGGCGTTTGTAACTGCGCATGGAGAGATTTCATCGTAACCATCTTCTGAGTTTACAACCATTACGCGTTTTGCGCCGAGCGCTTTTGCGGCTCTCGC
>JAEENG010000202.1 GCA_016283615.1 Treponema sp. | reverse complement strand
GTAAGCGCTGCAACTTCCTTGAACACTGCGCGCACCTTCTCGAACTCAAAAACGTAACCGTAGAAGAAAACCAGGCAGAGCGCCTCGAACAGAACAGATTCGATTTTTGTGTGTTCCGCGCGTTCCGCCCGCTTGAAAAAAAGATGACTCACGTTCTGCGCCGAATCCTCAAAGACGGCGGAAAACTCCTTGCATACAAGGCAAAGGCGGCAAAAATTGAAGAAGAAATGACCGCCCTCGGAAAAAACATGCCGGCCTACAGGGTAGAACCACTCGTAGTTCCATTTTTGACAGAAAACTCACAGGACGAAGAGCGGGAAAGAAACCTCGTAATTATAGATAAATAAAGGTTAAATTCGTTTTAAACTTGTTTTTTTGACATTTTGTACCGATAATTATAGTATGGATCCAGTATTATTACTTACCGGCATAGTTATTATCATCGCAATTATTGCAATCTCACTTGTCGTTTCGTCACGCAAATCAGGTTCAAAACGTGGTGGCAAACAGAAAAACCGTTCTCAGATTATCAAGGAAGCTTCACGAAAGCTTGCACAGGACCCGCACAACCCGGACGGTTTGATTGCCCTCGGTAACGTTTATTTTAACGAGCATAACTGGGAAAAGGCATATCAGATTTATGACACAATGCTTAATATTGCACCGGCCCACCAGGAAATCGATCCATTTACCGCAGCCCTCCGCCAGGGTATCTGCGCCCTCAAATTGAATAAAATCCAGGATGCCTTCCGCGGCCTTCCTGCTGCATATCAGATTAACCCGTCAAACTTTGACGTTAACTACAACCTGGGACTTGCATGCTATCAGAACAAAGAGTATGACAAGGCAATTCCATGTCTCAAAAAGGCCCTCGTTGCAAATCCGGAAGCAACAAACGTAAACTCACCGCTTGCCATGGCTTTGTACAAGGCGCATCACTTTAAGGAAAGTCTCGCCTTCCTCCGCAAGGCCCTGGACGAAAACCCTGACAATAAAGAAGCACTTTACTCAATGGCAGACGCCATGCAGGAATGCGGTTACGGCGAAAAGGCAATGAAGGTGTTTATGCACCTTCGTCCGGATCCGGAATTCGGGGCCCGCTCATGTCTTTCTGCCGGCATAATTCATATGAATTCAAACCAGTACGAAAAGGCAATGCAGGACTTTGAGATCGGACTCCGCCACCAGAACATTCCTCAGGACCTGCTCCTGGAAATCCGCTATCGTTACGCAAACGCATGTTTTGCTACAAAAAATATTTCTCTCGGTATCATGCAGCTCCGCGAAATCCAGGCCATCAATCCTTCTTACAAGGACTGCGGTCAGCTTTTGAACCGCTATTCAGAGTTAAACCAGAACAAGAACCTTCAGATTTATCTCATGAGCAGTTCAAGCGACTTTGTTGCACTCTGCCGCAAAATTGTTCTTGTTTACTATCCTCGTTCGGTTGTTAAAATTCAGGATATTTCGGTTCAGCCGGACAATGTTGAAATTCTTCTTACTGTTGATTCAAATAAATGGGAAGATACAGAAATTTTCAGATTCTACAGGACTACAGGTTCGGTTGGTGAACTTTACGTCCGCGACTTTCAGGCAAAGGTCAGTGATACAAAGGCCGACCGCGGCATTTGTTTTACAGCCGGCGCCTATACAGAAGAAGGCCGAAAGTACGCCGAAGGACGTCCAATCGACCTTGTTCAGAAAGACGGCTTAATCAAACTTCTTAAAAAAGTAGACTCAATCTAAACCGCAGAATTAAAGCACCGCAGGCAGCCAAAAAGACTAGACCCTGACGCCGCGCAGTTCCTCGACAAAAGTTTTAATCCTGTCGAGTGCGATTTTAATTTTATCAATACTTGTCGCATAACAGCAGCGGATATGACCTTCGCCGCCTTCTCCAAACACGCTTCCAGGAACTACAGCGATGCTGTACTTCTGAAAAAGCTGCATGGCAAACTCTTCGCTTGATAAACCTGTGCTTGTAATGTCCGGGAACATATAAAAGGCGCCTGTCGGTTCCGGAACAGGAAGTCCCATATCAACAAATGCCTTGTACATCAGATTGCGGCGCTGTTCATAGCTTACGCGCATTTTTTCCACATCATTCCAGCCGGAACGCAGGCCTTCTACAGCCGCATACTGACTGAATATCGGAGCACAAATCGTGTTGTAGCCGTGCAGTTTAACAATCTGGCCAAGAAGTTCAGCCGGAGCGGCAATATAACCGATACGCCAGCCTGTCATTGCAAATGATTTTGAAAAACCGTTCAGGATAATTGCGTAATCTTTCATTCCCGGGAAGGAACCGATGGAAGTATGTTTTGCGCCGTCGTATGCAAGTTCGCAGTAGATTTCGTCGCTGATACACCAGATCTGGTTTTCTACCACAATTTTTGCGATTTTTTCAAGTTCAGCGGCAGGAATCATTGTTCCTGTCGGGTTGTTAGGCGAACAAATCATCAGGGCCTTTGTCTTTGGTGTGATTGCCTCTTTAATCTGTTCTGCTGTCGGATAAAAGCCGTTCTTCTTTGTGTTGATTGTAACAACCTTTGCCTGGCAAAGTTTTGCCAGAGGCGTGTAGTTAACGTAACACGGCTGAACAACGATAATTTCGTCATCAGGATTTAAAATTGCACGCAAAACAGCATCAACACCTTCGCTCGCACCAACTGTAACGAGAATTTCATTTTTTGGATTGTAATACAGGTTGTAGCGTTCCATGTATTTTGCAATCTCTTCCCTTAATTCAATCAGACCCCAGTTTGAAGTATAAGAAGTGTGACCTTTTTCCAGATGATAAAATGCTTCTTCACGGATTACCCACGGGGTAGAAAAGTCAGGTTCACCAACCGAAAGCGAAATTACATCATCATGACCGATGAGCATTTCAAAAAATTTACGGATTCCTGATGGTGGAGTTTCCATCATCAATTTTGAAAATTTATCTTCTCTTGTATTCATTTTTATTCCTCACTGGCGATATTAAGCCATTACGCCTTCGCGACGGTCGCCTTCATCCTTAACATAGACAACGTCGTTTTCTTTGTAAGTTTTTAAGAGGAAGTGTGTTTTTGTTGAACGAACTCCCTGCAGTGTAGATAATTTGCGCGCGACAAAAAGCGCGACTTCCTGCAGACTGTCGCCTTCGATTACAACTTTAAGATCATAGCCCCCGCTCATCAGATAAAGCGATTTTACCTGAGGAAAGCGGTAAATACGGTCAGCGATTCCGTCAAAGCCGTGTTCACGCTCCGGTGCTACCTGGATTTCGATTTCTGCGCGGACCTTATTTTTTGCTTCCGCGTCTTTTTCTGGGTCAATAATGGCGGCGTATTTGAGAATTGTTCCATCGTTTTCGAGGCTGGCGATAATTGCCTTAACCTCATCCACAGATTTTTTTGTCATCGCAGAAATGTCTTCAAGCGATAAACGTGCGTTCTCTCTCAATAAGTCAAGAATTTCTTCTTTTCCGTCCATTTTTGATACCTCTTGTTTTATTGTAGCATAAATCTGCCCTAAAGTTAAACTCCCCCTGCCCCGCCGTGGAGGCCCGCAGTCGACCGCAGGGGGCACTGGCCCCCGAGGACGATGAGCGCGAGCGAAGGCCGGAAGGGCGGAAACAGGCCCTAAAAATCTCCTCCCGTTGCAAAAATACCAATATTTCTTTATGATATAACAAATTCTACATATGGAGTCCAAGATGGAAAAATTACGAATCCTGCTGGCAAAAGGCCGCATTTATGAATCAGTTTACGAACTTTTAAAGGATGTTGGAATTTCCCTCCATCTTCCGGAACGCACATACTTTCCGACAACAAACCAGGAAGACCTTGCATTCCAGGTTGTAAAACCTCAGATTACAAGTGCCCTCCTCGCAGGCGAAAAGGCTGATGTTGGATTCAGCGGAAAAGACTGGGTTTACGAAAACGGAGTGCAGGATCAGGTTGAAGAAATCATGGATCTTGGCTTTGACCCGGTCCGCATTGTAGCCGCAATCCCGGAAACAGTTGATTTTGAAAAACTCTTAAAAGGCGAAGTTACAATCGCAACCGAATACCAGAATCTAAGCAAAAAATGGCTTTCTGACAAAAAGGTAAAAGGTCAGATTTTCCGCACCTGGGGAACAAGTGAAGGCTTTGTTCAGGACAATCCTGATGCCCTCGCTCACATTCTGATTGATAATACTGCAACAGGTTCAAGCCTCCGCGCAAACAACCTCAAAATCGTTGATACATTGATGGAATCTTCAACAAGAATGTATGCTAGCAAGGCCGCCATGGCTGACCCGCAGAAAAAGCAGAAAATTCTTGAATTAAAGATGCTCTTCCAGGCAGTTCTCAACGCCCGTTCAAAAGTTATGCTGGAAATGAACGTTTCTAAGGACAAATTTGACGCTCTGGTAAAAGGACTTCCTTCAATGAAGAGCCCGACAGTAAGCCCTCTCTTTGGCGACGACGGTTATGCAGTAAAAATTGCAGTTAAAAAGAGCGAAGTTCCCACACTTTTGCCAAAACTTCAGCAGCTCGGTGCAACAGATATTCTTGAATACGAACTCCGCAAGGTAATGCCATAATGCGTACAGCAACAGTTGAACGAAATACAAAAGAAACACAGATTTCCCTTACCCTCAACATTGACGGTACGGGAAAGTGTAACGTAAAAAATCCCATCGGCTTTTTTAACCACATGCTCAATTCATTCTGCAAACACGGAATGTTCGACTTATCAGGGGAAATTAAAGGCGATCTTGATGTAGACCAGCACCACCTTATCGAGGACACAGGAATCGCACTCGGTCTTTGCTTTGCAAAAGCCCTGGGCAACTGTGCCGGAATCACCCGTAGCGCCTACTTTATCTACCCTATGGACGAAAGCCGTTTGAGATGCG
>JAEENG010000201.1 GCA_016283615.1 Treponema sp. | reverse complement strand
CCTTGCGGTTCAATTTAATACCTGCTTTGTTAACTCCGTTGATGAACTGTGAGTATGTCATTCCTTCTTCACGAACAGCAGCGTTAATACGTGCAATCCAGAGAGTGCGGAATTCGTGCTTTCTGTCACGGCGATCTACGTAAGCGTGACCGAGAGCCTTTGTTACAGCGTCTTTAGCTGGTTTGTAGTTTGATTTTCTGTCGCCACGGAAACCCTTAGCAAGCTTCAAAATCTTAATACGGCGATTCTTTCTTTTTGTTCCGTCTATTGCTCTTGACATCTTTATCTCCTATTAACCGTATGGAAGCATCTGCTTTCTGATTTTCTTTGCATCTGCTTCTGCTACATAACCTGCAGCGCGAAGATTTCTCTTTCTCTTAGGAGAACGTTTTGTCAAAATATGACGAAGGTTCTGCTTCTTGTGCTTAACTTTGCCAGTTCCAGTAAGAGAATATCTCTTTGCTGCTGACTTCTTTGTCTTCATCTTAGGCATTTCTAAACCCCTTATTTTGCGGCTTTTGCTGAGATTGTCATTGACATGTTTCTACCGTCCATTGCGGCAGGCTTATCAATGTTGTACGCCGAGGTAAGTCGCTTTAACACCTCATTCAGAACGTCATAGCCGAGTTCAGTGTGGGCAAGTTCACGTCCGCGGAAACGGATTGTAACCTTAACCTTATCACCCTCGTCAAGAAATTCCTGTATATGTTTGGCTTTTGTATCAAGATCTCCAGAGCCGATTTTTGGCTGCATACGGATTTCCTTCAACTTTAATACTTTCTGGTTCTTCTTGGAATCACGGAGCTTTTTTTCCTGTTCGAACTTGTATTTGCCATAATCAAGTATTTTACAAACCGGTGGGTTAGCATTCGGTGAAACTTCAACAAGATCCAAGTCTCTGTCTTTAGCCATTTTGAGGGCTTCCTGTGTCGCAACGATGCCTAACTGGTTTCCCTCGTCATCGATAAGACGAACCTCGCGGACGCGAATCATTTCATTGATTCTCTGACCGTTTTTGTTGTTGTTATTGTTATTCACGTATGCCAATTTTCCTCCTGGTGTTTTGTAAAACACATTTTAAACATATAGCGTGTATCTTTGTATTATATTTATTTTCTTGTAGTGTGTCTAGTGATGAAAAGACGTCTTCTCAAAAAACAAAAAAGACTCCCGCTGAAAAATCCACAAGGCTGCGGGTGAGCCTCGTCGCTCCGCTCGTATTTAATGCGAGGCACGTATTTTCAGTATCGGCTCAATGCAGCCTTGTGTCTTTTTCTGCTCCGTCTTTTTTGTTTTTTGACCATCTTTGTCTACTATTAAATTTACAAGAAAATAAATATAATACAAATCATGGCGGAATTCATTTCTACATTTATAACCGGCTTTCAGGATGTTGTAAAGTCTGATCTTGAAAAACGATTCGCAAGTATCAAAATTCTCAACCTGTATGACGGACTTGTTCATTATAAATTTGACGGCGATTCTCATCAACTGGAAAAAATAAATTATTTTAATAATACTTTTTTTGTGCTCAAAACAATGAAAGGGAAGGGGTTGTCATTTCCGTCGCTTGTTGGCGCAGTGTGCAGCTCTAAATCATATTTTCTTGTGAACAAGGGCTCCTTCCGCGTACGCTTTCAGCAGGAAAATCAGTTTGCAAAAGTAGATAAAAATCTTACCCGCCGTGTAGAAGAATTTGTGCTTCGTAATTCAAAACTCAAGCTCGACAGACTTTCTCCAACTAACGAAATCTGGTTTTGCATAAGGCGTGAAGGCTTTGCATTCTGTGGCGAACTTATTTCCAAGCGTGAGTGTACTGAAAAGAATTTGAATCAAGGTGAGCTTCGGCCAGAAATTGCATATCTTATATGTGCTTATGCAGAGCTTCCTGAAAATGCCGTTGTTGCAGATCCATTCTGCGGCTACGGTTCAATTCCAATTCAGCTTGAAAAGCGTTTTAAGTGCAGTAAGATTTATGTAAGTGATATTGATAAAGAAAAGGTTGACCTTGTAAGTAAAAAGTTGGATGTGGTCCCTGAGCCTGTCGAAGGGCTGGATCAAAAGGAGGCCCTTCGACAAGCTCAGGGACCACATAATGGTACTCAGGGACCGCACGATGGTGCTCAAGGACAGCAGATTGACCTGCGTCAGTCAGATGCCTTTGAACTTGCA
>JAEENG010000200.1 GCA_016283615.1 Treponema sp. | reverse complement strand
ACACTTAAAAATGTGTCGAGATCGGAGGCTACAGGAGTTGAACCTGCCCAGCCCGTAAGGAACTGACGGATTAGCAATCCGTTGTATTACCGCTCTACCACACCTCCAGGCGTCATCAAAAGTTACGGAGCGGGAGGGATTCGAACCCCCGGTATCTTTCAATACAACGGTTTTCAAGACCGCCGCCTTCGACCACTCGGCCACCGCTCCAAAATTGATGCTCTATTAATTTACATAAAAGAATGATAAGTGTCAATAGCATCTGCTTAAGGAATTCAATTTTTGTAATTACTTTTTGTTATGGACGAAAATCTCTGCTTGGCTTATATTTTAGGTATGGATAAGAATAAATTTTTGCTTTCAGTCCTAGTGGCTGTGCTTGGCCTTATGATGGTTATCTCACCGGACGTTTTTATTGCGCTGGTTGTTATTATTCTCGGAGCAGGTTCTGTCGTTAACGGAATTTTTGTTCTTGCAACTACCCGCAATCTGATTTTAGACCCGCAGTACAAGATTATAATGACTATCCGCGGCGTTATGGCAATTATCGTCGGCTCACTCGCAATTCTTCTGCCGCTCGCAATTGCCGCTGTCGTATGGAAGTTTATGGCATACACACTGGCAGTTTTTCTGATTGTTTCTGCCGGACTTGAACTTTACGGCGTTAATAAACTTTACCGCAACGGAATCATGATCCGCCAGTCGGTAATTGAAGTTGTAATCAGCCTGATTCTTGCAGTCGTGCTTTTTATAATTCCTGCAGAAATTGCAGGCGGCGTAATTGTCCGTATCTGCGGCGTTTTACTTCTCGCAGCAGGAATTATTACAGGCATTATGCAGTGGCGCAACAGACCTCTCGTAATTACTCCGGAAGCTGTATGCTCTCAGGGAGATGTTGCACCGGATGAAGAGGAGGCAGAAGAAGAAACATCTTCTGAACCGGAAGAAACTTCCAGCTCAGAATAGTTATTTTGAGGCTGCGGCTTTTACACTTTCTGCAAAGAGTTTGTTCTGGTCGTCTCTGACCGGAACGCTGAATGCAGGTCCGCCGTCTTCTTCGTTGATTCGATAAATTCTGCCTGTTGAATTTGTATAGGCCGGACTTTCCGGATTGTTGATCCACCAGTCCAGTACGCTGACAATACAAAGTGAATATTTAATCAGGTTTGCATTAGTTGCCGCGGTTTCTGCGGCACTTTTTTTTGCTCCGAGCAATACATCGAGTCGTTTTGATATTGCGTTCGGAATATCAAATTCATATTTTGCCCACGGGTTTGAAACTCCAAGAACAAGGCCCTGTTTTGCGGCAACTGCATCAATATTCTTTGAAATTGCCATAAATGTGTGGCGCAGGAAGTCTGTACGCATGCAGAGCGGACGGTACTTCATATCGTTCTGAGGTTTTTCGAGCAGAAGCTGTTCAAATTCAAAATGAGGCAGAAAGTTGAATTTTGTCTGCCACAAAATGTTTGTAAGAATTTTTTTACCGAAAAGCGATGACTTAAAATCGCCCTGAGAGTATTCCTGGCTGACAAAGTCGCGCAGCTGGTCGCCGTACTGTTTTTCAAAAAGTTCTTCGCGGTAAACCGACCATTCGTTGAGGACGGTGCTCAGCTTGTCGCTCTGTTTGCTTCCAGAACCGTCATCTTCTTCGGTAAAGATAATGTTGCGCAGTCCCTGAAAAAGGTCCTCGATAATGCGCAGAAGGGTAACGGTAATCTGGAGCGGGTTTTGCGGGTCAAGCAGGTTGTAGCCGTCCCTGAAGTCGTAAACCGGCTGGAAGTACGGGTACATATCCGGCATTGATTCAATATGGTCAAAACCTGCCTGAGGAAAGAGTTTTTCCAGAAGCTTGAGACCTGTGAGTACGATTTCGTCCTTTTTGCCGCGCTGGTTTTCCGGACTTTTTTTGCGGAGCTCTTCGGCCTTCTTTTTCTTTTCTTCTTCTGCCTTTTGTTTTGCGGCGTTTATATCTTCTTTCTTTTCCGGGAGAAGCAGGTCAAACTTGGTAATTCCCAGAAAGTTTAAAATGTTTGCGGTTTGAATTGTAAAAAACTGCGGAAAGTATTCGTATTTTGGAGAACACATTCTCATCAGAAGAGGGTACATTCCCTTGATAATCTGAGTGTAAACGTAGAGCCATTCGGTGATCCCCTGTTTTGAAAGCATAACGAGTTTTTGCTGGTCTGCCTTAGGGTACTTCATCAAATCGGCATAAATGTCCTTAAAAAATCTCGGAATTGAATTTTCGCCGAGGTAATAAATCTTAAGGAGCATTGTGTAAAAAGTTTTTACAAATGGAATTGTCATTGCGACTGTTACGCTGTCAGGCTTTTCCTGCAGATCAAGTACCAGAAGCTTTAAGTCCTTCATTGTCCAGCTTCCGACAGTTCTCAAAAACTTGAATTTTGATTCCGGATTGCTGACAATTTTTGACTTGTATGTATCAGGCGAGATTTGAATTATTGTTTTTACAGTCGTAACAAAGAGCTGAAAGTGGTCAATGTGGTTTTTGATGTTGTATTCAACAAAGGAACGGGTTAAAAGTTCTGTTCCGTTTTTCTTAAAATGACGTACAAAGTTGAATATACCGTAATTCGGTTTGAGGCGGTAATCATCGTGCATCATCAGCTTGTCCATAAGGCTGCGTTCTTTTGCGTCAATTTCCGGAAGGCCGTCTTCGCGGCGCGGTTTTGAACCCTTGTTTGTGGCATAGCCGACTTTATTCGATTTTTTGGTTGAATTTGAACTGCTTTTTGAATCGTCACCTGAATTCGCACCTGATGACATTGAAGCAACATCGGAAGATGAGCGGCCGCTTGCGCGGTGGGAGTAGTGGCGTTCCCTCGGTGGAAAGGCTGAATAATCGATTGGTGCAGATTTTTCCTGAAGGATTTCTCCTCCAAGAATTTTTGTCATTTTTGCAGCTTCTTCCTTGTCGATTGGCCCGATATTCCTTCTTGTTGCATCAAGAGTACCCGGCTCCCAGGACTGTTCTACTTTTCTCTGTGTAAAATCATTACTCATAAAACTGCCGCCTTTTTTATGTAAACTTTATTAAACTCTAAGCAACTGGTCACGGGCAAAACCAGCAAATCCGCTGATTCTTATGTCCTGACCATCCTTTGTTTTTATAACACCCTCAAATTTTCCGTATATGATGTGCATTTCGATTTTGCTTACGATGAACTGCATATGCCTGTAATGGTCTGATTCACTTTCAAAGGTCAAATCAACCATATTTTCTGTATCCTGAATTATCCACTTTCCGTTAAGCCCGAACGGCTGGGTCATTTTGACCGGCGGAAGTGGAGTTGCCTGACCGTCCACAATAAGCATGTTGCGGTTGATAAGTTCTTCATCGGCACCTGTTTCAACGAGATTGGCAATAAAGAATGCTACCTGCCTGCCGTCTGCTGTTCCTGCCGCATTTACAAACTGGGTTTTGGTCAGATAATCCATGTAGGAACGGTTTATAAAAAAGAGACTCGGTCCTGATTCAGTTTCTACTGTGGTGCCCGGAGTCTTTTTTGTTTTTCCGATTGTAAGAGAGCCGCGGAGGCTCGGAGTTGAAAGGTAAGATGCAGAACAGCGCCGTTTTGACTTGAATGGAACACATTGTGTTATTTCGCACATTCTTGAGTCAGAATAGTGTCCTGTGAGGGCGGCCTGCACTGAAGGGCGTACTGAGTCGCCTGCCAGATTGAATATCATTGAAATGCGGTCGCGTTTGTGGTCCCAGCTGATACGGATATAGCGGCGCCTTCCAAAGCTTGCGCAGAATCCCTGTTCGAGATTGTGCGGAATAAAGCGGCGACGCGGGCCCATGATTGTTTTGTATGCGTATTTACGGCCGGTGTTTCTGTCCCAGAAAACAACTTCTGCAAGACCAAAAATTTTGCCGTCAAAAAAGATTACGTCTCCAGTATATTGTCCAATAGTAAAACAAAAGGAGAGCGTGCTTTTGATGCGGAAATTAGAAATAAATGCGGGAAGAGGCACCTTTCCAAAAGGTGAACGTAACCCGCGTATATCAAGTCTGCCTACCGGTCCGTCAAAGGTTCCAAAAACCGGTTTTCCGTTATTAATAAGACGGGCAGGCACTTGCAGCATTTGCCTAGAGTACATTCTTTTATTATATAGGACGAGTTAATATCAGTCAAATTGAGAAAAAACCGGTTTTTCCATTTTTTTCTTGTTAAATTAATTTAATGATAATAAAATTATAACAAGGAGCCGGAAGGCTTTTTCCGCAATCTGCGGATCGGGGGATTATTATGTCTGTACACGTTTATTCACTTGGAGCTGCTGAAGAAGTAACAGGCTCCAAACATATATTTGAGGTCGACGGTCGCGCCTTTATGATTGACTGCGGGGCCTTTCAGGGTAAGCGCGCTGTTGCAGACGAAAAGAACCGCAATTTTGAAATTCCGGTGGATAAGATTGAAACCGTAATTTTGACCCATGCGCATTATGACCACTGCGGACTTTTGCCGCTCCTTGCAAAAAAAGGCTACGACGGAAACATTTACGCAACACCTGCAACCCGGGACCTGGCAGACCTTGTAATGATGGACAGTGCGCGCATTCAGGCACGGGATGCTGAGTATCTGCGCAAGCAGGCACAGAAAAAAGGTGAAAAATTCAACTGGGAACCTCTTTTTACTGAAAAGGACTGTGTTAAGGCAGAAAACCAGATTGTAACATTGTCTTACAACCGCAAAATGTACATTGCTCCTGACGTTCAGCTGGAATATTACGATGCGGGCCACATTCTCGGTTCAGCCTTTGCATATATTACGATTACAGGCCAGCGCGGAAAATCAGCTGCCAATGCCTCAAAACAGAAAATCAACCTCTGGAACAAACTTTTCGGCTGGAAAAAAACTCTGGCAGAAAAGAAAGACGGTGATGACAGACGCGTTCACAGCGACCGCCGTAAGGCAACACCGGAAGAGCAGGCAAAATATGACGGCCCTGAACGCCGCTCCGGACACGACCGCCGCGAAGGTCAGGATGAAATCAGAATCCTTTATACCGGAGACCTTGGCCGTACGACAAAACCGATTATCCGCGATCCGGCAACAAATGTTCCGCCGCCTGATTATATCTTCCTCGAAAGTACATACGGTAACCGCCGCCATGAAGGCAACGAAATTGCCATGGAAGAACTGCGCAAGGTTGTACGCCGCGCCATCGACCGCAAGGGAAAAATCATTATTCCTTCCTTTGCAATCGAACGCACTCAGGAAATCGTTTACTATCTGCACCTTCTCGTAGACAAGAAAAAGATTCCGCCGATTCCGATTTACGTGGATAGTCCGATGGCCGTAAATGCAACAAGTATTTTCCAGGTTCATCCGGAATGCTACAGTCACGATATTCATGAAGCTTTCCTGAAGCACCACAAAAACCCGTTCGGTTTCGGGCAGTTGAGTTTTGTAACCAGCGTTGATGAATCCAAAGCGCTCAACGACAAGGCCGGGCCGATGATTATCATCAGTGCCGACGGCATGTGTGAAGCCGGACGTGTAGTTCACCACCTTGCAAATGGAATCAGTGATCCGCGCAATACAATTCTGATTGTCGGATACATGGCTGAACAGACTCTGGGCCGCCGCATCCGTGACGGAGAAAAGGAAGTTAAGATTATGGGAGACTGGTATCAGGTAAATGCCACGGTCGAAACAATCAACGCCTTTTCTGCACATGCCGACTACGAAGAAAGCGTAAAGTGGCTGGATTCGATAGATACGAGCCGCCTCAAGAAAATCTTTATGGTTCACGGTGAAAAGGACGCCCAGGCATTCTTTAAGGAGTACCTGAACGACCACGGCTACAAAAACGTAGAAATCGTCCAGTACGGAAATACCTACGAATTGAATTAAAGACTTTCCGACTGCGTACGGCCGGCTGCCCGCCTGGCAGGTTCCGTAACCGGGTCCGCCGGGCTGTCACCCACGACGGTCTTCCCTTAATCATAATTTTTTATAAATGTTTATATAATATATTGTTTCTCGATGTATTTTTTTAAAATTCTGTGTAATAATTTTAGGGATCATTTTATAAAATGACGCATATTTTGTAACTACACGGAGAAACGATTAATGAGAGACTTGTTCAAATCTTTATTTCTGGCTTTAACAGCCGGCGTTCTTTTTGGTTTTACAGCCTGTGTAACCGATGCAGGCGGAAAAAAGGATGAAGGGGTAACATCCGTAACTCTTACAGCAACAAACAATGCTAAAGTAAAGGTCGGTGAGACGATTACACTTACTGCAACACCGAACGCAACCCCGGCCAAAGCCGAATACATTTGGACAACCAGCAGTGTAGCACTCGGCCAGATTAACGGCAGTTCGGACTCGCCAGTGACGACAGAAGAAAATACTGTCAGTTTGAAAGGCATTGCTGTCGGAACGGTAACAGTCACAGTTACAGTTGACGGCGTAAAAAGTAATACTCTTACCGTAACAGTTGAAGCAGCAGACCCGACTGTAATAACTCCTGTATTGGCGGATGTAGCACTTTCAGGCTCTACCTCAATTACAGCTACCGGTACTTCGACTTTGACAGCTTCTCCAACATTTAGTACAGGTACAGCAACTCCAACTTATACATGGGAAATCATACAGGTAAACGGAACTGCAGCAAGTTCAACCCAGTTTGCAACCTTGACGGGAAATGGCGCTTCGGCAACATTGACCGGTAATAACACAACCACAGCTGAAAAAACAGTAACAGTTCAGGTTACGGCAACTTATAACGGCGTTTCTAAAACAGCAAGCCTTACGGTAACAATTGCCGCAGCCCAGTCTACCGTTACCAACGAACTTACAGGTTTGACTCTCGTTGCAGAATCTGCATCAATTCACAGAGGTGAAAATTCAGTTTTGACAGCCGCCGCAACATATTCAGGAACTGTTTCTTTGACCTATGAATGGGCAATTACGGCAGTTGACGGAACGGCAGTCAGTTCAACTGAATACGCTGCACTTTCTTCGACAACAGGCCGCGACAGCCGTGCAGTTACAACAGTAAATAGATATAACACACTTACAAGTGCAAACAAGACGGCATCAAACCACACAGTAACAGTTACACTTACTGCAAGTGACGCAACAGTGACAAAAACAGCAACTGCCACCGTAACACTCATCGGTGATTCAGTTACAGGAATTTCTGTAGACAGTGACGAAACCCAGATTTCTGCCGCAGGAACAGCTGACTTTACTGCAACAGTAAATACAAGCCATGACAGTGTTGAATATGAAGTAACCTGGGCCATCACGGCAGTTGACGGAACAGCAGTCAGTTCAACAGAGTGGGCTTCTATTGTTACAAATGAAGACGGAAGTGCTACTTTAACAGGATCAAACACAGACTCTGGCAGCCATGTAATTACAGTTACTGCAACTGCAACAAACTCAAATGATTCAACAAACAGTGAAAGCACAACCAGAACAATCAACATTCTTCAGGACGGCGTTTCTGCAGCCTATTATCCGATTCAGGGTACTGCAGAAGCATATGCAGATACTTATCTTGAACTTGAATTTGATTCAGCTCCGACAGTAAACCGAGGGGCATCAAAAACCGTTAAAATCTACAAATCCGACGGAACTCTTGTTGATACAATCGCTACCGACGGCGAAACAATGTATGGTTACGGCTACAGCGGAAACTCTGGAAAGGGTTCAATCAATGTTCAGTACCAGCTGATTCAGGTAATCGGAAATAAAGTCCGCATTATTCCTCACCACAATACTTCAACAGGTCTGACCCTTCTTGAAAATTCAACTTCATACTACGTTTTGATTGATGACGGCCTTATTACTGGAAATCTTGACGGTACAGCATTTGCAGGAATTACAGAAACAACAGGCTGGACATTTACAACAGCCGCAGCACCGTCTGTCAGCGGAAATACAATCACAGTCGGAGACGGCGGAAACTTTATCACGGTTCAGGGCGCATTCAGCTGGATGATGGCAAATTCAAAAACAGGCGACTGGACAATCAAAATTGAACCAGGCACTTACTATGAACGCATCTTCTATTCAGGTTCTGCAAACATTACCATGAGCGGACAGGGCTCTGCCGAATACGGAACGGACGTAGAAATTCAGTGGTGTAACCAGGACGGTGATACAGGAACAACGCTCTGGAATACTGGAACCCGCGGGCGAAATGTTTTCTACTGGCGCGGCGGAAATCTTGTTCTGGAAAATATCTCTATCGTGAACACTGCAACAAGAAAGACTAACTCTTACGGTGAATACGATGCTTCAGGAAGCGATACAGCAAATGGAAAAAATCAGGCAGAAGCACTCTTGTTTGATTCAACCGGAAACTGTGCCGCATACAACTGTAATTTTACTTCAAAGCAGGACACAATTTATTTGAGTCCAAGCGGCGGAAAAGCATGGTTCTACGGCTGTAAAATTGCCGGTGACGTTGACTTTATCTGGGGCTTAAGTGATGTTGCACTTTTTGAACGCTGTAACATTATTTCTGCTTATGACAGTGATAAGTCTTCTAATCATGCAACATATATCGTTGCTTCTCACCTTGCCACAGAATCTGCTCCTTACGGAAAGGGTTTTGTACTTTACAATTGTGACGTTACCACAGAAAGCGGACAGACCACTTACCTTGCAAGAAGTCCGTGGGGTTCAAGCGGAACCATTGCACAGGTTGCAATTATTGATGTAGCCGTAACCGGCGGTCTTGAATCAAACCCATGGGAAGGAAACCATGTGGGCGGAGACGACGAAACTGTCCTGGGCTGGAAATACTACAATGTAACTTCGGACGGAAGTGCAATTTCTTCGGGAAACGCAATTTCTGCTTCTCAGTATGCTGCCGAATTTGCCGGCCGCAACAACATCATTAACCGCACATATGACGGAAGTGCATTCAGCAAGGCATCTTCAACATGGGATGTAAATACACTTGCTTCTGACATGGGCTGGAACGTTGTAACCGATAGCTCAAAGGCAACCCTGGACGGGGAAAGTGAAATTACAAGTATTATTTGGAAAACAAGTGATGCTGCTCTTTCTCAAACAAAAAACCAGACTTTCTATATGTACACGGATTTAAGCACTACAACTACCGCACCGACTGGCGCTGCCCTGTACTATTATTTATACTGTGACGGATCTGCAAACGATTATATTCAAAACAGTCTTGAATTGTACGGAACTGCTGCAATTTATGTACCTGTAACAACTTCTTCTACTGCGACTATTACCTTTACGAAAGGGGCTGGAACTTTAACGATTGCTGGAACCGACTATACTGCTTCTGGTTCTGCGACAGTTGACTGTTCATCTGCAACACTCGTAACTTTGAACGGTATAAATTATGTCGAAGTCCGTGTAAAGGGAACTGCCGGCGGAACGAGCGACAAGTGGTATATTACAAACGTTACTGTTGTTACGACTGGAAGCTCAGGTAGCGGAAGCTCGTGCGGAGAAAATGTAACAGAAGATTCATGGACACTTACTTCAAGAACTGACAGTCCGTTCTCGTCGCTCTCTACGTCATCTTCTACCCTTTCAGATGATGCAACGGTTGCCGGTACAAATGCTGTACTCAACCTTACAATTTCTGCTGCAGGTACTGATGTTGGAACAACACAGGGAACTCCAGGATATAAATATACCAGTTCAATGGGTCTTTGTATTAAACGCGACTGTCTTAAAATAGGTGGAATTACTGGAAATGTAACTCTTACAATCCAAGGGCGAAATAACGGTGGTTCGGAAAGAAATCTTGAAGTTACATTAAGTGATGACACAACAACTGTTTATACAACAGCCTTGACTTCAAGCTCTGATTTTACATATACAAAGGATTTTACTGGAGATGATACAACACTTTACATTGGAGCATCCAACGAAACCTTTATCAACACAATTACAATTGCCTCTTCTTCAGGCTCTTCTTCATCCGAAGGAGTTTCTTCCGTAACAATCAGCGGCAATTCCTCTGTACTGGTTGGAACCAGCATCACTCTTACAGCAACTCCAGACGCAACACCTGCTGAATCAACTTACACATGGAATCTTGCAAGCGGCTCTGATTATGTAAGTCTTGGTTCAAGCACAACAAATACTGTAACTGTAACTGGTGTAAGCGCAGGCAATGCAACCATTACAGCCACTGTAGACGGAGTTACAAGTTCTGCCTATACAGTTACTGCCGTAGCTGCTGAAGATCTGGTAATTGCCGATGGAGACATTATCACAGACAGCGATACAACAAGCCGCTCTGGTACCCTTACAATTACTAAGGGGGAAACACCGACAGGTTATGCCGGTGTCGGTTATTCTGCACCATCGTACACTACAGTGACGGTAACTACAGCAGCCTACCTGGTTAATTATGCAAAAAAAGGCGGATACTTCATTATCGTTGACGGAATGATTGATATGACTACCCGCTACAATGGAAGCACCATGCTTCCTT
>JAEENG010000199.1 GCA_016283615.1 Treponema sp. | reverse complement strand
CGTTTGCTGTCTGAATCGGCACAATCCAGAAGGGAAATACCCATTGTGATACAACGGATGTCCAGCTTCTGGCGCATAAACATATTTACAGTTTCCTGAATTTCTACTGGTGAAAAAATCATAATAAGCTCCTGATTTAAGGTGATTGTTAAGTATTTTAATGAAAACTGTTAATGGGGGCAAGGTAGGAAAAAGCCTTGTAAAACGGGGGGCGTTGCGGGGGACACCCCCGCAGAAGGGGTAGTGGACAAGACCGCAGAGGACGGTGGTTGCGGTCCCTGAGCCTGTCGAAGGGGTCGAAACTACCGTCCTCGAGGACTTGGGAACGAGGGGGAGACTTCCCCCTCCTACTCTTATATTAAAAACTTACGGTCTGTTAGGGCGTGATGGACGATTTGGTCTGTTTGGTCTTGAAGGTTTTACATAAACTGGGCGTGGAGGTGTAGTTACAGCATGGAAAACTCCGCCGATAATACTTCCTACAACAATTGCACCAAGGATGTCGTCTGCATCTACGTTGTCTTCTACAACTACGGTTTGAACTTTAACATCGGTTGGCTTTTCTGCGTAATAGTCCTTTGGCACCTTCTGCTTTGCTTTTCCAATTACTGTATCATCATAATTGTCGATAAGTTTTGCACTGATGATATAGTTTGGACCGTCGGCTTCAATTTTACCGGTACAGATATAATCTGCGTCGTCTGACTTTGCTACAACTTCGACGATGTCTGAGCAGTAAAGTGAGAACTGAACAGATTTAGAAATCTTTTTGCGTTCGTTGTTTCCCAGATCTGAAGTGAAAACCTTTACGGCTACTGTTGCGCCATCATCATCAAAATCTTTGAGAAGTTTTTCTACAAGCGAGTCAAAAGGATCTGAATTTGCTGAATCGGCAAATACGAAGCCTGCAGAGACTGTGAATAAAATCATAAGAATAGAAAAAAGTTTCTTCATAATTATTCTCCTAAATTTTTCTTACGTGGCCGGGATACGGCATTCATTATTATAACACGGGAATCAGGAAAAAGTGTCACTCAGATAAAAAAAAAGTCATGCTGAATTAAGCTCAGCATGACGGTGGGCTATTTTACGATTTTGAACCAGTTCCAGACGGCGGGATCTTCCTGACCTATTCGCCAGAAGCCCATTTTCTGGATTCCGGCTTCTTCGTAGAGTCGGGCGAGCTGGAGCACGGACCAGGTGTCGTTAAAGTAGCCGGTGACGTCTACCTGTGCGGTGTATTTGAAGGTTGGAATATCATCTTCGTAAACAACTTCGGGAACCTTGTGTTCTGTCATGATACGGTTTGCTCCGCTGAAGTACCAGGCGCCGGCGGTGGTTTCGCTTGCCCAGGTGCGGCCGTAAAAAGGGATTCCCATTATGAGTTTTTTTGGTGGAATTGCTTTTTGTGCGTATTCCATTACTTTGCGGCACCAGTCTACGGATGCTACAGCTCCGGGGCGGCTTGTTGACCAGTGTTCGTCGTAGGCCATTACAAAAACGCGATCGCAGTAGTTTGCGATTTCGGAATAAGGGTAAATGTCTTCGGAAAGCAGCTTAAAACGCGCTGGTACGCAGATTGAAAACCATTTTGCCTTGCCGAGCATATAGCGCAGGTCTGAACAGAAGCTGATGAAGTGTTTTCTGTCGCGGGCCGGTACAAGTTCAAAGTCTATCTGAACGCCGTCGTATGGGGCGCCGGCTTTTACAATTGCTTTAAGAAGATTGTTTCTGACTTTGCTGCCTGGCTCAAGTATGAAATGTGTGAGTGATTTACTGTCGCAGGTGATTACAAGATGGCAGCGCGCACCTTTTGTGTTGATTCTTGAACGGTTTGGAACGCTTACAAGCTCGCCATAGCAGTTTATTTCTGCGGAAAAAAAGCAGACGTCGGTGAGTGGAATGGAATTGTCGTATTCGTCGAGGCGGCTCTGCATAACGTAGCCCCAGCTTTCGCGAAGTGGGACGGGAGAGCCGGTTGGTTCACGGAGTTCGTAGAGTGGAAGGAGTGGTTTTTCTTCTTCGGGCTCCAGAACGGAAGGTTCATCGCCTTTGTAGGCGTATTCTACATCTTCAGAGGGAACTTCAATATCAGCTTTTCCGCGGGCAGAACAAGCGCAGTAAAAAACTGAGAGGGCTAACAATAAGCTGATTGTCTTTTTCATAAGGAGATTATCGGCAGATTTTGAGTCGTTATTGCGGAAAATCTTGTTATAATTCTATTATCTGATACATCGGATCTTCATCAGGATGCAGCTCAAGGATATGCTTTTCGCAAGGAAGCACCTCGGAAGGGTCGTGGGTTACGTGCAGCATGGTTGTGGTGCCACCGTTTCCGATAAGCTCCATCAGATGAAGAATTTTAGCGCGGTACTGTTCATCCAGGCCGTGGCAAGGTTCATCCAGAATGAGGATTTCCGGAGTTTTTACGGCTGAGCGCAGAATAAGGATAGCTCTCTGTTCTCCATAGCTGAGTGAACCAAAGCTTTCTGATTCACGCCCTTCAAAACCGCCGAGGGCCAGCCACTTTTTTGCAGTCACAATTTCAAGGTCGGAAGGAGAGTCTCCATATAAACCGATGCTGTCGCGGAATCCGCTTATAATCACCGCCAGAAGCGAGGTTCCCCCAAGCATGCGGTATTCCACATGCATTCGGTAAGAAACAATACCAAGCCGTTTTTTTATATCCCAAATAGTTTCACCTGAGCCGCGGCGGTTCCCGAAAATCTTAATATCATTGCTGAAAACCTGCATATTGTCGCCGGTGATAAGTTCAAGGAAGGTCGTTTTTCCGCTGCCGTTTGGACCGCGCACAAGCCAGTGCTCGCCGCGAACCAGCTTCCAGGTAAGGTGGCGGAGCACCTGGTGGTCATCCCAGCCAACGTTTACGTCATTCATTTCAACGAGTGCGTCGCGGACATCTCCGACCTCACGGTGGTTGAGCATGTCGAAACTACCGTCGCCTGCGGAAACATCTGTCAGTTCCTCAAACCCATCCTTAAAACTCTGTCTCTTTTCTTCTTCTCCAGCCGCAGCCTCTGCTTCGCGCTTCTTCAAAAGCGCTTCAAAACCAGCGCGTTCTCCGCAGTAAGAAACTTCCTTCTCCCGGAACTCCAGAACATGAGTAATCGCATCCGGAATCTCATGCCAGCGCTCCATTCCAAGAATGATGTGAGGGAAATTATTTGAATCAGAAGAAGCTGCTTTATTCAGCTGACGTTTTGCAATTGAATCAAAAAACTCCAGAAGGATTGTGCGGCTCTGAACATCGAGGCCCGCAAAAGGATCGCTCAAAAGCAGAAGCTGTTTTCCAGATACCAGGGCGCGGGCAAGCAGGGTGCGGCGAATCTCACCGGTAGACATATATTTAAGTCCGCGGTCAAGAATCTTTTCGATTCCGCAAAGTTTTATGGCAGGTTCGTTTTCAATTAAATTTATGGAGTCCGGCATTGGCATGCCTTTTTTGAGCTCCGGATAAAGTGCCTGTGCAATAAACACTCTTCCGGTACGGCCATGGTCCACACCGCCTTCAAGATAATCACTTTCATCATTTTCGCGCTCTTCCTGAATCAAGCGGGCTGCGCGTTCAAGAGAAACAGTCTCTGTAGAATCATAAAAAATATCAGAAAAAAGTCCGTCGGCATTAGGTGTAATTTTAATGCCAGTGTTTCCCGAAAGTGCGTTCAAAAAATCAGCTTTTCCGCTTCCGTTTGGACCTGTAACCAGCCACACTTCACCCGCGTTCATTTCCCAGCTCATGTTCTGTATAAGAATTGAACGGCTGTTTTCAATACGGCAATTTTCTATTTTAATCAAAGACATTGTTTTCTCCAGAAACAATTAAATTAGAAACTCTCAGTAACAAGAATATTTTTCTCAGTAAAAACTGTTTTCAGCATTTCTTCATTTGAGTTTATAGTAACGTCGTTTCTTAAAGCGGCTTCATTAATATTCAGACAACCTGAAGCAAGCTGCCCTAAAGCGCGAACGTTAAGCTCAATGTCGAACTTACGACCGGTAGTTTCATCCTTGCCATCCAGCACTTCAACGCTGTCCGCAAGAACTCTGAAAGCAGCATTATTATCTGC
>JAEENG010000198.1 GCA_016283615.1 Treponema sp. | reverse complement strand
ATTCCGAATACGCCAGTAGTCGTAATCTGTCCAGCTGTTAAATTCCATCTTCATAATTCAAGACTACTGTAAAATAGCACCCTTGTCAGCAGAAGAAACGAGTTTTGCATAACGTGCAAGGTAACCGGTCTTAACTTTTGGTTCAATCGGTTTCCATGAAGCACGGCGGCGTTCAAGTTCTTCGTCGCTTACTTCAAGAGTAATCTTATAGTTATTGATATCGAGGGTAATTTTGTCCCCTTCTTCTACGAGGCCAATCGGACCGCCGACAGCAGCTTCCGGAGAACAGTGTCCGAGAGAAGCACCGCGTGTTGCACCGCTGAATCGTCCGTCTGTAATCAGGGCAACCTGTTTGTCCATTCCCTGACCTGCAAGAGCGGCAGTTACAGCGAGCATTTCGCGCATACCAGGGCCGCCCTTTGGACCTTCGTAACGGATTACCACAACGTCACCAGGATTAATCTTACGGTTCTGAACAGCTTCCATTGCTTCTTCTTCTCCGTTGAATACACGGGCAGGACCTGTGTGCTTCATCAGTTCCTTTGCACAGGCAGAACGTTTAACAACTGTTCCGTTTGGAGCAAGGTTACCAAAGAGAACTGCAATACCGCCGTTGTCAGAATACGGATTTTCAATCGGGCGCAGAATCTCAGGATTGCGGTTGCGTACGTTTTTGATGTTTTCTGCAATAGTTTTGCCTGTTGCAGTAATCAGATCTGTGTGAATCAGCTTTTTCTTTGCAAGTTCCGCAAGAACAGCCTGAACACCGCCTGCATCGTCAAGTTCGCACATAAATGTGTGGCCGGCAGGAGCGAGGTGACAGAGGTTTGGTGTGCGGTTGGAAATTTCGTTTACTTCGTGGAGGTCGAGGCTCAAACCTGCTTCGTGCATGATGGCAGGAACATGAAGCATAGTGTTTGAAGAACAGCCGAGTGCCATATCGGCAGCAAGAGCGTTTTCAAAGTTTTCTTTAGTCATCATTCTGCGGGCAGTGATTCCGCGCCTGTACATTTCCATAACCTGCATTCCGGCGTGTTTTGCAAGCTGAATGCGGCGTCCTGTTACGGCAGGAATTGTACCGTTACCAGGAAGGCCGAGACCGAGAACTTCTGTAAGACAGTTCATTGAGTTTGCAGTAAACATACCTGAACATGCACCGCAGCCTGGACAAGCGTACTGGGCAAGTTCATTCAGCTGATCTTCTGTAACCTTACCAACTGCAAGACCACCTACAGCTTCAAACATATCGGTAAGAGAAAGGTTTTTGTCAGAATAAGGGTTATTTGCGTCGTGTCCAGGCAGATGACCGGGCATCATCGGACCACCGCTGACAAATACAGTCGGAAGGTCAAGACGGGCAGCAGCCATAAGCATACCCGGAACGATTTTATCGCAGTTTGGAATCATAACGAGGGCGTCAAACTGATGTGCCTTTGCAACACATTCAACGCTGTCAGCAATAAGCTCACGGGTAACAAGTGAATATTTCATTCCTTCGTGGCCCATGGCAATACCGTCACAAACACCGATTGCCGGAAATTCAACCGGAGTACCACCGGCCAGGCGGACACCTGCCTTTACGGCTTCTGAAATACGGTCAAGTTCAATATGACCGGGAATAAGTTCGTTCTTGGCGCAGATAATACCAACCATCGGCTGGTTTAATTCTTCGTCGGTGTATCCAGATGCGTAGAAAAGTGAACGGTGAGGAGCGCGTGCAGCTCCCTTTATTGCATTATCTGATTTTTTCATTTACGTACCTCTAAAAATAAAGTAAGTAAATTATACCTTCAGAGCGTAATTGCGTAAAGTGAAATAAAAGAAATTGATAAGTGACAATAATGCAACATACAGACAGCAAAGTCTGACAGTTCAACCGGCCCGGCAGGCAGGGATTTATACTTCTTGACACTCCCCCGCTTTTTCTGCATTATAGGTTTTATGAATTTTAACGCAGTCGTTACAGTACTAGTTCTTCTCGTGGTGGTCCATCTAACCGGAAAGCTGGTACATTTTTCTGCGTAGAATATAAATTCAATATAAAACGCAAAAAATCAAAGCTCTCCGAACGAACGGTTTTGGAGAGCTTTTTTTGTTTTTTAAAGAGACATAAGGAGACATTATGAAACGCACAGGCTCGCAAATTATCACTACCCTTCTCGAAATGGAAGGAATCAAAGTAGTTGCAGGAATTCCGGGCGGCTCGATTCTGCCGCTCTATGATGAATTAAACAGATCTTCGATTCATCACGTCCTCGTGCGTCAGGAACAGGCCGCAGGTTTTATCGCCCAGGGAATCGCCCGCACAACAGGGCTCCCGGCAGTTTGTATGGCTACCAGCGGACCGGGCGCCATGAACCTTTTGACTTCGATTGCAGACGCACGATGTGACTCAGTTCCAATCATCGCAATCACAGGTCAGGTTAACACAAGTCTGATTGGTACAGACGCCTTCCAGGAAGCAGACACCTTCGGGCTTTCATTTCCGATTACAAAACATAGTATCGCAGTAAAAAAACCGGAAGAACTTCTGTCTGCAATTCCGGAAGCATTTAAGATTGCAATGGATGGCCGCCGTGGACCGGTTTTAATCGACGTTCCGCGCGATGTTCAGCTAGCAAGCTGTGAATTTGAAGAATGGCCTGATTTACAGAAATATATTCCTGAAGAAAAAGACGTAAGATTCCACACAACAAAGGATGAGCAGGCAAAACTTCTGGAAAGCACAATCAATTCAATTATTGAATCCAGAAAACCTGTTCTGTACGTTGGTGGAGGAGCAAACAATTTTGATTCATCAAAAGCAGTCAAAGACTTTTTAAAAATCTGCCCTATGCCTGTTGTAAGTTCACTGATGGGAATCGGCTGTATTCCGTCAGAAGACGAAATGTACGCAGGAATGGTCGGTATGCACGGCTCGTACTGCGCAAACATGGCAATGCACGAAAGCGACCTTGTAATCGTTTGCGGGGCGCGCTTTGATGACAGGGCAACAGGTGTTGTAAATAAATTCTGTCCGGATGCAAAGATTATCCACATTGATATCGATGCCGCAGAAATCAATAAAATTCTCGAAGCAAAAATCGCCTTCGTTGCAAAGGTTCAGTCCGTACTGCCAGAGCTCTGCATTCTATTGAAAAAGTCAAAAGATGAAAATTCAAAAGCAAAGGCCGGCTGGTTAAAACAGATAATTGAATTAAAACAGAAAAACTTTTCCCTCACTCTCGGAAGTCCTGACAGAGAAAAGAAAAACAGGGACTTTATGGACAGCGTAAATCCGCGCGACTTTATCAAAAGCGTTCCGGACCTTGCAGAAAAGGCAGGCACAAAAAAAGAAGACCTTATTATTGCAACGGACGTTGGCCAGCACCAGATGTGGGTTGCCCAGTACTACCCTGTTTTAAAACCGATGACTCTCCTCACATCGGGCTCCCTGGGAACAATGGGCTTTGGTCTTCCGGCAGCCATCGGAAGCGCAATCGCAAATCCTGACAAGCGCACAATCTGTTTTTCAGGCGACGGCTCAATCATGATGAACATCCAGGAACTTTCAACCCTCGCAGAAAACAATCTGCCTGTAACCGTAATCGTTTTTGAAAACGGAACTTTAGGCATGGTTTACCAGCAGCAGAAGTTTTTGTTTGATAAAAACTACAGCGCAAGTATTTTTGACACTAAGGTTGATTTGTTAAAAATTGCAGAAGGTTTTGGAATAGAAACTGCCGACGCTCTTACGGACAAAGACTGGTATAAAAAAGCTTTTGACGCAAACCGCAAAAACAAACCGTTCTTTGTACGTGTAAAAGTTGACCCGGAAGAAGAAGTATTACCTTACGTTCCGGGCGGCAAGGCAAATGTAGACAGCATAAGGTAATATCCTTGTAAACGCAAATATAGTCTGTGTAAAAAAAACTCCCAGTCGCATTTCTGGAAGTCAGGACCGTGCGTTAACGCACTGCACGCTGTTTGTGGCATAGGAACTTATAAACTTGCCGCTGAAGCGGCAACCACAAACAGAGCGCTCCTGCTTCCAGCTCTGCTCCTTCGCGTTTTTTTTGTGGCACGGATGTAATTTCTGTGGCACGGATGCCACTTAACATCTAATTGTGTGACAGGATTGCGAAGCAATCCTGTCGTAGTTGAAAATTACAGGGATGTAATTTTCAACTACAGGATATACCGCGACAGATCCACGTCCTTTACAACGCCGGTCAGTTTTTCATCAACAAACTTTGCGTCAATTACCAGGGTTTCGCCTGAGTGTTCATCAGCGGTAAAACTGATTTCTTCAAGAACTTTTTCCATGATTGTGTGAAGCCTGCGGGCACCGATGTTTTCGCTTCTTGAATTAACGTCTTCTGCCAGAAAGCTCATGCGGTCAATTGCATCATCAGAGAATTGAATTTTAAGCCCTTCTGTTTCCAGAAGTGCTGTGTACTGCTTTGTAAGCGCATTTTTTGGTTCCAGGAGGATGCGCTTAAACTCTTCTTTTGTAAGTGCTTCAAGTTCAACTCTGAGCGGAAAGCGTCCCTGCAGTTCAGGAATCAAATCGCTTGGCGCACTCAAACTGAATGCACCGGCTGCAATAAACAGAATGTGTGTTGTGTCCACAACGCCAAACTTTGTGTTTACCTTTGAACCTTCAACAATCGGCAGAATGTCCCGCTGAACGCCTTCCCGGCTTACATCCCGTCCGCCGCCTGCATTTCCCTTTGTGGCAATTTTATCAATTTCATCGATGAATACGATTCCGCTCTGCTCTACACGCTCTCTTGCAATGTCAGCAACCTTGTCGGTATCAATCATCGATTCAAGAGTTTCTTCTTCGATAATTTTTCGGGCTTCTTTGATTGTAACGGTCTTTTTCTTTGAGCGTCCGCCCATCATCATGTTCTGAAGTTCCTGCATTCCGGCCTGCAAATCGTCCATGCTTCCGCCGGCAATAATTTCCATGCTCGGTCCCCGGGGTGTCCGCTTAACAGTAAGTTCTACTTCCCGGTCTTCCAGTTTGCCTTCCCTGAGCATCTGCCGGAATTTTTCTCTTGTTGAATTTTCAGCGTTCTGAGCAGTTCCATCAGGCGGAGGAAGAATAATTACGTCTCCTGTGGCAGGTTTACTTTCCTTTGAGGCAGTTTTTTTGTCAGAGCCCGGAAGAAGCAAATCCAGAAGTTTTTCTTCTACTTTCGGCATGCATGCTTCTTTGAGCTGTTCTTCCATTTCGTACTTAACATTGTTGTAACCAACAGCCATTAAATCACGGATCATGGATTCAACATCGCGTCCAACATAACCGACTTCGGTGTACTTGGTTGCTTCTACCTTGATAAAGGGAGCGTTAACAAGTTTTGCAAGACGGCGGGCGATTTCTGTTTTTCCGACACCGGTTGGCCCGATCATCAGAATATTTTTTGGCGCAACTTCGTCGCGGATATCTTCTGCCAGTTGAATGCGGCGCAGGCGGTTACGCAGAGCAACTGCCACAGCCTTTTTAGCTTTTTCCTGACCGATTATGTACTGGTCAAGTTTTTCTACTATCTGTTTAGGTGTTAAGCCTTCGATTGCCATTTTTTAGTCCTATATTTCTTCTGAAGTAATGTTGCTGTTTGTGTAAATACAGATATTGCCTGCTATTTTGAGTGAGCGTTCAGCAATTTCTTTTGCGGACAGGCTGCTGCAGTCAAGGTAAGCGAGTGCTGCCGAGTATGCGTAGTTTCCGCCGGAACCGATTGCAAGGACATCGTTTTCCGGTTCGATTACGTTTCCGTCACCGCTGATTAAAAGGATTTTGGAACTGTCTGCAACGATGAGCATTGCTTCCAGTTTCTGGTATGAGCGTTCTGTACGCCAGAGTTTTGCAAGTTCAACTGCACTGCGGTTTAAGTCACCGTTAAATTCCTTAACCTTTTCTTCAAATTTATCAAGAAGTGTAAAAGCATCAGCCAC
>JAEENG010000197.1 GCA_016283615.1 Treponema sp. | reverse complement strand
CATAATTGCCACAAAAACAGGAATTGCAGTGTATTTTCCCGTCAAAATCCTGTCGATTTTCTGGCTTCTCTGATGTTCAATACTTTCGGAAGGTTTGTTTACGCAGGTTCTGCACACACGCTCGATAAAGGCAAAACGCATGTCTGCAATTGCGGCGCTTCTGTCCAGGCCGCGCTCTTTTTCCATCTGCAGGGTGATGTGCTCAAGAGTTTCTTTTTCGTTCTGGTCAAGTTCAAGCTGTTTAATGATGAGTTTATCGCCTTCAATTGCCTTTGTTGCCGCAAATCTGAGGGGAATTCCTGAACGGTTTGCATGATCTTCGATAAGGCTTTCTACCGCATGAATACATCTGTGAACGGCACCGCCGTTATCGTCTGCCATACAAAAATCCTGAACCTGAGGTTTTTCCTGGTTTTGTGCAACGTGAAGGGCGTGCGATACAAGTTCATCAATACCCTGATTTTTTACGGCAGAAATCGGAATTACAGGAACGCCTAAAAGCTCTTCCATTTTGTTTACATCGATGAATCCGCCGTTTTTGCTTACTTCGTCCATCATGTTGAGGGCAACAACCATCGGCTTTCTCATTTCAAGAAGCTGCATGGTAAGGCAGAGGTTTCGTTCGATGTTGTTTGCATCTACGATGTTGATGATTCCGCGGGGATTGTTTTTAAGGACAAAATCACGCGAAACGATTTCTTCATTTGAATACGGCGACATCGAATAAATGCCTGGAAGGTCAGTGATTGAAGTATTCTTTTTTCCGAGAATCAGGCCGTCTTTTCTGTCAACTGTAACGCCCGGAAAGTTTCCGACATGCTGGTTTGAACCTGTCAGTTTGTTGAACAGGGTAGTTTTGCCCGCATTCTGATTTCCGACAAGGGCAAAGGTGAGTTTTTCATTTTTAGGAAGAGGTTCACCGTCGGTTTTCTGGTGATGAATACCTGGTTCGCCGATAGACGGGTGGGGAACAGCCTTTTTGAGTTCATTTTTACGATTATCACTTTTTGAATCCGTCGACGAATTGAATTCAACAGGAGTGACAACAATTTCTTTTGCATCTGAAAGGCGCAGTGTAAGTTCATATCCGTGGATTCTAAGCTCCATCGGGTCGCCCATAGGTGCGTAGCGGACAAGAGTTACTTCTGCCCCGGGAATTACTCCCATATCCAGAAAATGCTGACGTAGAGCGCCTTTACCGCCTACTGATTCAATTATGGCGCTCTGACCGATTTTTAATTCATGCAAAGTCATGTCTGTAAGAATAACACATTCAGCATAACGTGCAAAGAACAGGGGAAAAATCCCGCTGCTAATTTTTTATTTTAGTTTCTGCCCCTTCTTTTCACTTTTCATGTTAAATAACATAAAATTCATGCGGTTTAAGGTTAATTCAACCCTAATTTAAGAATTCCTAAAAGTCACTGTGTATAATCATAGCTATGAGAATATTACTTGTTGAAGATGAGCAGAGGCTTTCAGCCGCTCTCGTAGAAATTTTTAAGAATCATCAGATTGGAGTTGATGCTGTCTACAACGGTATAGACGGCCTGTCTTATTCAGAAAATGGCAGTTATGATGCAATTATTCTTGACCTCATGCTTCCGGGAATGGATGGTCTTACTGTTCTGCGCAATATCCGCGCCAACAGAAACAACGTTCCTGTAATGCTTTTGACTGCCAAGGACGATGTTTCGGACAAAGTTGCAGGTCTGGACTGCGGAGCCGATGACTACATGACAAAGCCGTTCTCTACAGAAGAACTGCTTGCCCGTGTCCGTGCCCTTACCCGCCGCAGGGGAGAACTCCGCGACGATAGCCGCCAGTTTGGAGACCTCATCCTTTCTTCCAAAAACTGCGAACTTCAGAGCGAAGACGGAAAAGCCATCAAACTGTCACTCAAGGAATATCAGATTCTTGACCTCCTTTTTGACAATCCTCATCAGATTATCACAAAAGAGCAGCTGATTGACAAAATCTGGGGCGGCGACAGCAATATTGAATACAATAACGTTGAGGTGTATATTTCGTTTATACGCAAAAAGATCGAAAATCTTGGCGTAACGACACGTATCCGTACTGCACGCGGTATCGGATACTCATTGGAAGATTCAACCAGATAGTTAAATGAACGAAATAAAAAGACTCCGCGTTTTTATTATTTTTCTTGTAACAGGCATTATGGCAGGCATTCTTGCCTTCATTCTGCTTGTTCTCAATATGTCCATGACTCTGCGCCTCTATAACCAGGCCTACGAGCATCTTGAACTTATGGCAAAAAACGGCGGTGTAAACAGACCGTTTAGAGTTCCTGCCGGACCCCGCCCCCAAGACAATAACCGCTTTGCTCCCATGGACGGTGAGTCAAAATCAAGACGCAGACCCAAAGATATGCCTCCGGACCGTGAAAAGGATGACAGAATGGAAATTCATCAGTTCCTCATGATTCGCCCGGAAATGAACCTCGGATTCAGAAGTGCATTTTCTGTCAGACTCAACAAAGATTATGAACTGCTGACTATTATCAGCGAAGATAAAAAATCACTTGAAGACGAAATAATAGAACAGATTCAGGAAGTGGCCAGAAAGGGGATACGCCGTCAGCACGAAGACGGATTTTTCTACTGTGTCTATCCGGAAAATGACGGTAATATCCTTGTCTGTGTAATGAACCGCTTTTCCGAAATGCAGTCCCTCAAACAGCTGTATCTGATTACTTTCCTGGTTTACTGTGGAAGTGTCGTAGTTGCGCTCCTGCTTGCCTTGTTCTTTTCAAAACTCATTACAAAGCCGATTGAACAGGCCTTTGAACGCCAGAAGCGCTTTATTTCTGATTCAAGTCATGAACTTAGAACGCCGATTTCGGTTATCGATGCAAATCTTGCAGTTGTACTCAGCGAGCAGCCGGACAACAAGTGGCTCAGATATATTCAGGAAGAAAACCAGCGTATGGGAAAACTCGTTACCGACCTGCTTTATCTTACCCGTAACGACCAGAACCGACAGCGTTACCATTTTTCTGACATTAATCTTTCGGAAACAGTTTCTCATGCGGTTCTCCCTTTTGAATCCGTAATTTTTGAAGCTGGCAAAAAGCTTGAACTGAATATCCAGAAGAATGTGAGGGCGTATGCGGACGAGAGCGCGGTTAAACAGGCTGTGACAATTCTCGTGGACAACGCGATTAAATATTCAAATAAGGGCGGCCATATAAAAGTAAACGTATTTACAGACGGTTCAAAGAAAATCGTAAAAGTTTACAACACGGGTTCTGCAATTCAAAAAGAAAACCTGGAGCGTGTATTTGACCGCTTCTTCCGCGAAGATTCTTCTCGCACAGGCCCGAATAACGGTTACGGACTTGGACTTTCAATTGCCGCCTCTATTGCCAAACTGAACGGAGGTTCCCTCTCCTGTGACAGTGACGGCCTTAACTGGGTTGAATTTACACTGAAGTTCCGCTAAAATCACCCCATTATGATTAAACGAAATTCTGGCTTGGCCAATCTCACCGCGGGCTATCTTTTTCCTGAAATTGCCCGCCGTCGACGTGAATATGCTGCATCTCATCCTGATGCAAAAATTATCAGCCTTGGTATCGGTAACACAACTGAACCGCTTTCAAACCATATTGCAAAAGCTATGAGCGATTACGCCCTCGGACTTGCAACTCCTGAAGGATATTCAGGATATGGAGACGAGCAGGGGAACTCTGAACTTCGCGCAAAAATCGCCGAAACTTTTTACAGGAATATGGCAACTGCTGACGAAATTTTTATTTCGGACGGTGCAAAATGTGATATCGCACGTATCCAGACTTTGTTCGGTTCAAAAGTAAAAATTGCAGTTCAGGATCCGGCTTATCCTGTATACGTTGACGGTTCTGTAGTAGTTGGAGCTGCAGGAAAGAACAGCGGTAAGGGCTACAAGGGAGTTACATATCTTCCATGTACACCAGAAAACAACTTCTTCCCTGATCTTTCAAAAGTAAAGAAAAATACACTTATTTATTTCTGTTCACCAAACAACCCGACAGGTGCAACAGCAAGCCGCGAAGAACTCAAAACTCTCGTTGATTTTGCAAATAAAAACGGCTGTATCATCGTTTACGATGCCGCTTACTTTGCATTTATCCGCGACGAAAATCTTCCAAAAACAATTTTTGAAATTCCTGGTGCACGCACCTGCGCAATCGAAGTAAACTCTTTCTCAAAACCTGCAGGATTTACAGGCGTTCGTGTCGGCTGGACAGTTGTTCCCAACGAACTCAAATTTGCAGACGGTTCTCTCGTAAACAAAGACTGGAACCGTATCATGACTACTTTGTTCAACGGTGCTTCAAACATCGCTCAGGCCGGTGCACTTGCCGCCCTCGATGAACAGGGAATTAAGGATATGACTGCTGAGGTTGATTACTATCTTGAAAACGGCCGTCTTATCAAATCAACCCTCGACGGAGAAAACTTTAAAAAGCACGGCGTAGAAGTTTACTTTACAGGAAACGGTCCATACGTTTGGGCAAAATTTCCTGGAAAAACCAGCTGGGATGTTTTTGATAAAATCTTGAGGGAATGCAACGTTGTAACAACACCTGGTTCAGGCTTTGGTCCTGCAGGCGAAAGCTTTATCCGCTTCAGTTCATTCGGACACCGCGCAGACATCGAAGAAGCCTGCGCACGCCTTGCAAAATTCCAGCTGTAATAAACGTTAAATCTGTGATTTGTAGCCGATGCTGAGCTTAAACTGGTCCTGCCATCGGCTCTTTCTGAACTTGTTGATTTTGACCTGGAGCATTGTTTTTAATGTTCCGGTCATAATCGGCACTGAAAGGAACGGACTTACCTTAACCGTGTAGTCGTCGTCCTTCAATTCCTTAATCCGCTTTAAGTCATAAAAGTCTCTGTCCGGAAAGGAGAGGGTAGTGTGAAAGCCGAATGTAAAGTCGGTATTTTTGATATAAAGCCTGTCTGTAAAAATCGTTAAATTTGCACCGAATGTATCATCGATAAAAATGAATTTTTCTGCTGATTCTTTAGGAACACTGAATAATGTCAGATGTGCACGGAAGTTCTTTGTGTACAATCGCGGTTCAACAATAAGATAAATGTCGTCCGAGCGGATTTCTGTCTTTTCGTCCCCGGCCTTAACCGGAAGGTTATCAAATCCAGCCTGAATAAACATTGACTGTGTGTAGCGGTTTCCGAGCAGAAGATCGATTCCTGTGTGGAGGTAAAGTTTGTCTACAAGGAGGATTACGTCTTCCGTTCCGTTTTTTGAATCCAGCGGGGCTCCGATACCTGCGGCAATATCAATGGAAAGCGGTTCCGTAACAGCTGCAAAACGAAGGTCAATATTCAGCTGGTTGATGTCTTCATCATTTTCTTCATTTTTGTAGATGTACAGACCTGTAGCAATCGGGCGGCTGTTGATATGAATAACGTAAGAACCGCCGATTCCGTAGAACGGATAAACTGTTGAACCTTTTAATCCGAGCCAGCTTTCTGTAATCATTGAAGTAATCGGCTGTATACCAAAATGTCTCTGGAGGAATACGTCTGTTCCGATTGGTTCAAAAGTTCCTATAAAAGCACTGATATACTGTGTGATTCCAAGAAATGGTTTTATGTAAGTTGCTGAAAATTCATCAATACAGAATACTGCATCCGTTTCTTCAAAAAGCCCCGTATCAAGAACGTCAGCAGTCTGGATGCTGAATTCGGCGCGGACTAGAAACTGCGGACTAAAATCAAGTTCGCCCGCAAAATATGCCTTCATATTCATTATAGGGTCAAAATTATCAGATGCTTCGTTGGAAGTAATGTCTCCTTTAATACCTGCGTAGCCGCTGAACGCTGCCGAAAATAAATTTGCAGCATAAATAGAAAAAAGTGCAGCTGCTATGGTCAGTTTTTTGATTAATTTCATAAGCATTGCCTCCAAATACAATTATACTCTTGTATCATCGGCAGAAAAGGGTGTCAACTTTAATAATTTGTACTAAAACGAATTTTTTTTTAATTTTTTTTTTATTCCCTTGACTTTGCGAAATGAACGGTTAGAATATATAAGTATGAGTGATTATCTTGACGCAAATAACGAAGAACTGTTAAAAGACTATTTCTCCGAAGCAGAACTCATGCTGGAAAACCTCGAAAGCAATATCCTTGCAATCGAAAATGATCCGACCAACCATGACGCTATCGATGAAATTTTCCGTGCAGCACATACTCTTAAAGGAAACTCTGCTACTGTAGAATTTACTGAGATTTCTCATTTTGCACATACAATGGAAGACCTGCTGGACGAAGTACGTTCAGACAGAGTTCAGGTTACAGAAGATGTAGTTGATACGCTGCTTACAGCGCTCGATGTTATAAAGGCCATGCTTGAGTCCCGTCAGAACGGCTCTGTATACCAGGAGAGTGTAGAAGAAATCACTCAGAAAATTCAGGGCCTTATTCCTTCAGGTGGCGGTAAAGCTGCTAAAAAGACTGCCCCTAAAGCCGCCGCTCCTGCAGCACCTGCTCCAGCTCCGGCACCAAAAGCAGAAGCTCCTAAAGCTGCTGCAAAAGTTGAAATGTCTGAGTTCGAACTTCTTGAACTCAAACAGAGCTGCGAAGGCGGACAGAAACTCTGGGCAATCACAGTTGTATTCGATGAAAGCAATCCGATGAACACAGTTGGCGGAATCCAGGTATTTGCCGCATTGAAGGCTGCCGGTACTGTTCTTAAAACTGTTCCGGATTTTGATGCTTTATATGAAGATGAATTCCACAAGGAAGTTGTTTACTACGTAGCTTCTACCAGCACAGGTGACCAGCTCGAAGATACAGCCTTCCTTGATGATGTTACATTGAGCGTTGATGCTCAGTGCCTCGATAATGCTGTTGCTTCAGACAGTCCTGCTCCTGAACCGGCTGCCGCTCCGGCCCCGGCTCCACAAGTAGAATCTGCTCCTGCACCTTCGGCACCTGCTGCTTCAGCTCCTGCCGCAGCATCCGCTCCTGCAGAACAGCCTAAAGCCGCTGCACCAAAACCTGCCGCAGGACATGTTCAGCAGAGTTCAATCCTGCGTGTTGACTCAAAACGTATCGATTACCTTCTCAACCTTGTTTCAGAAACAGTTATTACAAAGGCATCGTTCAACCAGAGTGCACAGCAGCAGGCAGACATGCTCATTCAGTTCCAGACTCTCGATTCTTCATACAAGGAAAAAGTTCGGAAGATGTTTGAACAGCTTCCTCAGTATCTTGAAGAAATCCAGAATGGTGTGTCTGTAAAAGATATTAAGAATAACATCCTTTCAGAATACGGTGATATTTCAAATTACTTCGATGTATTTGAAGCACGATTCAAGGATTTGAATACCAAGTTCCATTCAGCAACACAGAACCTGGGCCGCATCGCCGGTGAACTCCAGGAAGGTGTAATGAAGATCCGAATGGTTCCGATCAGTCAGATTTTTGACCGCTTCCCTCGTGTAGTCCGCGACTTGCAGAAGGATCTTGGCAAAAAAGTTAACCTCCTCATTGAAGGTGAAGAGACAGAACTTGATAAGACTGTAATCGATGACCTTATGGATCCGATTATGCACTGTGTACGTAACTCTGTTGACCACGGTATCGAGTCTCCGGAAGTACGTAAGGCTGCCGGCAAGGAAGAAACAGGTACTGTTCTTCTTAAGGCTGCCAACGAAGGTAACATGATTATAATCGACATCGTTGATGACGGTGGCGGTATTGATACAGAAAAGGTTCGCGCAAAGGCTATCGAAAAGGGACTTATTCACCCGAATAAGGTTCTCACAGAGCAGGAAGCTGCAAACCTCATCTTTATGCCTGGATTCTCTACGGCAGAAAAGATTACAAACGTTTCTGGACGCGGTGTAGGTCTCGACGTTGTCAAGACAATGATCGACAAACTCAACGGTACGGTAAATGTAACGACAGAAAAGGGTAAGGGCTCTAAGTTCTCTATCCGTCTTCCTCTTACACTTGCCATCATCCAGGGTCTTTTGGTTCGCGTTGGACAGGAAGTTTATTCAATTCCTATCGCATCGGTTATTGAAAGCCACCGTATCAAGAAAGAAGAAATCAATACTATCGACAACTACGAAGTACTCAATGTTCGTAACGAAGTCATTTCTGTATTGCGCCTGAGCAGACTGTTCAACATCCACAATGCAGAAGACGGTGAATATTGCTTTATCGTAATTGTTGGTACACAGGATAAAAAAATCGGCATTATGGTAGATGCCCTTATCGGAGAAGAGGACGTTGTTATTAAACCATTGAGAGATCAGTTTACTCAGTCCCCTGGTATTGCCGGAGCATCTATTCTCGGTGACGGTTCTGTTTCACTTATCATTGATGTTAGCCAGCTCCTTGAACTTGGCGTGCGCCAGGAAATAGAAGCCCGCTCTGAATATGGAGCAACGGAGTAAACTATGGAAGATATTCAGAACAAGGAAGAAGTAAAAAACATCAACACAGCACTTGCTGAAAATCTTGGCACTTACATGCAGGATAACTCAGCTGCTGAAAAAAATGATAAATTAGCTCAGATTGACTATAAAATGGTTACCTTCTCGCTTGCCGGTAAAGATTATGCCATCGACATCATGAAGGTAAAAGAAATCGCAAAGGCCGGACGTTTTACATACGTTCCGAATACTTTGCCGTTCGTTCTCGGTGTTTATAACCTCCGCGGCGAAATTATTCCGATTGTTGACCTTCGTCTCTTCTTTAACATTGAAGTTGAAGAACGCACAAACGGCAATCTGGAAAACATGCTTATCGTTTCAATCGGTGAACAGACCTTTGGTATTGTAGTTGATTACATCGACAAGGTTGTCGGAATCCAGAAATCTACAATCCAGCCTCCTCATCCGCTTTTTGGCGATATTAACATCAAGTACATTCAGGGTGTTGTTGAAGTAAACAACCGCCTTTATATTCTTCTCGACATTGAACGCATCTTCGGTTCAAAAATCGAAGCTCAGTCCCGTGTTGAAGAAACTCAGCGCAACATGATGGCCCGCGCTGCTGTCGGCACTGTTGAAGTTAAACAGACTAAGAAGGGTGCCAAGGCTGCCAAGACCGCAAAGGCTGAAGAAGCACCAAAGGCTCCGGTTGTAGACAACAATGTAGACATGACATTTGTAAAGGAATCTCTTGCACAGATGCGCAAGTTTACAGTCTCTGAATTCAATGAAAAGTGGTTCAAGGAAAGATTTGCAGCATGGGCTAAACAGCGTGGAAAAGACAAGACTCAGCTGGCAAGCACTGAAGATGCAGATTTGTTCCTGAAAGAATTTTATTCACCTTGTAATGCAACATGGTGGACAAAAGAATATGCCGACCAGATTTATAAACTTTTGCCGGATAATACCGCAAAACAAATCGTCGCATGGAACCCAGGTTGTGGAAAGGGTATGGAAACATTCTCTCTGGCATGTCTTCTCAAGAAAAGATATCCGGAAGCAAAAATCCGCATCTATGCTCATGATGTTGATTTGTTGAACGTTTCCAATGCACCGCTTTTGTCAGTTCCGGATGCAGTTGCCAACGACTGGTATGCTCCGTATGTAACTAAAAAAGCAAATAACGATTATACTTTTACAACTGAAATAAAAAATAGTATAATGTTTGAGTATCACGACTGCGCAAATACAAACGCGTTGCCGGTAGTGGATATAATCTTTGCCCGTGATTTGATTTCATTCTTGTCTGCTGATGCACAGCGTGGATTGGCTAATGACTTTGAAGAAAAATTAAAAGGCAACGGTGTTCTGTTCTTGGGACAGAATGAAAGTTTGGAAGGTAATACAAAATGGATTCATCATAAAGATGGATCCATTGCGACCTATACAAAAGAATAAAATTATTTGGGAGTAAATTATGAGAGTTGAGTACATTAACCCGTTCGTAGAAACCTCTTTCCAGATACTTAAAGAAGTTCTCGGTGGGGCAGACGTAAAGCGCGGAGACCTGTATTTAAAATCGACAGCAATGCCGGTAATGGGAGTTGCAGCACTTGTTGGTCTTGCCGGAGACGTAGAAGGCCGTGTTCTTTTTGACATGTCATTCGAAACAGCTTTAAATATTGCGTCTAAGATGAATGGCGAAACACTTACACAGTTTGACGATCTCGCCAAAGCAACAATCAGTGAACTTGCAAACCTGATTACAGCACAGGCTGTAACAAAATTGCATGAACTCGGTTTCAAATTCGACCTTACACCTCCAGCACTTTTTGCAGGTGAAAAGATGGAAATTGCAGCCCTCGGTAATCAGTCAGACAGTGTTGAAGCACTTATCGTTCCACTGATTACAGAATGTGGAAAAATTGAAGTTAACGTCGCAGTTCGCGAGCGTATGTAGGATCAGGAGGAAATATTTATGAAAACTAAACAGGATTTCCCTTCAATTAACGAGCGTCCACCTGAGGGGGTACGCGTTGATGGAACAAAAATCCGCGTACTTATCGTAGACGACTCAATCTTCGTTGCTAAACAGCTTGGTCAGATTCTGACAAGTGAAGGCTATGAAGTTGTAGCTACTGCAGTTGACGGTAAAGACGGTGTTGATAAATACAAGGAACTTTGTCCAAACGTTGACCTCGTTACAATGGATATCACAATGCCACGCATGGATGGTATTACAGCTCTTGAACAGATCATGGCTTTTGATAAAAATGCAAAAGTTGTAATGGTAAGTGCTCTTGGTAAGGAAGAACTTGTTAAAAAGTCTCTTCTTCTCGGAGCTAAAAACTACATCGTTAAACCTCTTGACCGCAAGAAGGTTCTCGAACGCATCAGTGCAGCTGTAAAATAAGCATAAGTGCCGGTTTTTATAACCGGCATTTTTTATGCTCTTTGATTGACAGTTTTTTCTATTCTCTGCATAATCTCCTTTATGGAAAACAAAAAAATTGCAGTCTTTGATTCAACATTAAGAGATGGTTCACAGGGTGAAGGTATAAGTTATTCTGTTCAGGATAAGATTAATATTGCAAAAGCCCTGGACGAACTTGGCGTTACTTTTATTGAAGCCGGAAACCCGGGCAGTAACCCGAAAGACATGGAATTTTTTGTTGAAGCAAAAAAATTAGAACTTAAAAATTCAAATCTAGTTGCCTTTGGTTCAACACGCCGCAAGGACATAACCTGCGATAAAGATTCAAATCTTAAAAGCCTTTTGTTTGCAGAAACAAAATATGTTTGTATTTTTGGAAAAACATGGGACTTTCAGGTAACTGATATTCTCCACGCAACACTCGAAGAAAACCTTGAAATGATTAAGGATACATGTGCCTTCCTTAAGTCAAACGGCCGTAACGTAATTTTTGACGCAGAACACTTTTTTACAGGTTATAAAGAAAACCCCGAATACGCATTAAAAGCACTTGAAGCCGCAGTTGAAGGCGGGGCAGAGTGCCTTTGTCTCTGCGAAACTAAGGGCGGCGCAATGCCTTCTGAATGTAAAAACGCCGTTGCAGATGTCTGCAAAAAGTTTGGTAACGTTTGTTCAATCGGTATTCATACTCACAATGACTGCGGCCTTGCTGTTGCCAATTCACTTCTGGCTGTAGAAGCTGGTGCTACCCATGTTCAGGGGGTATTGCTCGGCTTTGGCGAGCGCACAGGAAACGCAAATCTTTCGACAATTATCGCAGACTTACAGTTAAAACTCGGTTACAGCTGTATTCCTGATGAAAATATGAAACTGCTCACTCCAATCTGTAAGCGTGTAGCAGAAATAACCAATATTGCCCTCAATCCGGGTATGCCTTATGTCGGCGGCAGTGCTTTTGCCCACAAGGCCGGAATGCACATTGACGCTGTAATCAAAAATCCGTATGCATACGAACACATCACTCCGGAAAGCGTAGGTAACGAACGCGTATTCCTGATGAGCGAAGTTGCCGGCAAGAGCATGATTGTAGAAAAAGTTCAGAAATTCGATAAAACTCTTACAAAATCAAGTCCGGTTGTTGCAGAAATCGTTAAGCGTGTTAAGGAACTTGAACACGACGGTTACCAGTTTGAAGGTGCCGACGCAAGTTTCGAAATCCTTGTCCGCAAAATGATGGGCAAATACCAGCCGTTCTTTAACCTTCATTACTACAAGACAAGCGGAGAGTTTCCGCGGGTTGCAGATGACCAGAGTGCCTTTGCACAGATTAAGCTTGATGTAGACGGAAAGTCTGTAATTACAGCAGGCGAAGGTGACGGTCCTGTAAACGCAATCGACGTTGCTCTCCGTAAAGCCCTTGAACAGTTCTATCCGAGTGTGGCTGACTTCCATCTTACTGACTTTAAGGTACGTGTTCTTGATGGAAAGGGTGCGACTGCGAGCCGTGTACGTGTATTGATTGAATCCACTGACGGAACAACAAACTGGGCAACAATGGGTGTTTCCAGCGACATCGTAGAAGCCAGCTGGATTGCCCTTGTAGATTCATTTGAATATAAGCTGATTAAAGATCTGGAAAAGAAGTTTTATAAAATGATATAGACCGCCGGGCACATAGCCCGCGGTCTGTAAAGATAAGGTTTTAAGCGCCAAACACTTCGTAGTAGGCGTCGATTTCTTTTTTAATTTCGTCAGTAATAATCTTTTTGTCTCCGTTTGTGTAGAGAGCGTCGATTACTTCCTTCATTGAAACGATAGCGCGGGCCGGAAAACCGTATTTTTCTGTAATTACATCAAGTGCGGCCTTGTCGCTGTCAGGAGCCTTTTCCATGCGGTTAAGGCTTACAATTTCTCCGACAATTTTGATACTTCCCGGTACAGTTTCCTGAGCCTTGATTTTTGGATAGGTTTCTTCGATGGATTTTCCGGAAGTAGTTACATCTTCGATAATTACAACGCGGTCTCCGTCTTTTATTGAATATCCAAGCAGGCTTCCTTTATCTGCTCCGTGATCCTTAGCTTCTTTTCTGTCAGAACAATATTTGATTTCTTTTCCGTAGAGTTCGTGGTAGGCGATTACACAGGCTGTGGCAAGTGGAATTCCCTTGTAGGCCGGTCCAAAAAGAACGTCAAAATCGTCGCCAAAGTTTTCGTGAATTGCCTGAGCGTAAAAACGTCCGAGGCGCATCAACTGGCTTCCGGTAACATAAGCGCCCGCATTCATAAAGAATGGTGATTTTCTTCCGCTCTTGAGAGTAAAAGAACCAAACTTGAGAACCTGGCACTCAACCATAAAATTAATGAATTCTGATTTGTAGTTTTCCATAAATTGAATTATAGACAATTGAAAGGCGGCGGACAAGAGAAAAAAATCAACTTTTTTTTGTAAAACCTATTGACCTAGTAGGAATATCTCTTTTATTATTACCCAGTAGTCCGGTAGGCAAAGCGTGATCCATGGCCCGCTTTATATTCCGTACTTCTAAAGGAGAAGATGATGGCAGAAAACTTATTATTTAAAGAACCGACAGCAGAAGATTTTGTTGAATATGCAAAACAGACTGCTTCATGGATTAAGACAACTGAAAAAGTCAGTCGTTTTGGTAAAACCTGGAATCAGAGTCCTGATTCAACTGAAAACTTTGATGACTATCCAATGCTCACACCAAAGTCACTTTATGGTGGATCTGCAGGTGTCGGATTGTTTTATCTGAGATTGTACCAGGAAACAAAAATTCCTGAATATCTTGAAGAAGCAAAGACTGCTGCAGAAGAAATCATTGAAACAGACGAAGGTGTTGAATTCTACAATAAAACAATCAACGGCAAAATTGATGATTCAAATAAACTTGTTCATGTAAAGAATATGCCGGGCTGGGCTGCAGGCTGGGGTAACGGTCCTACAGGACGTGCTTATCTTGTTCTTAAACTTTATGAACTTACAGGCGACGAAAAATATAAAAATTATGTTGCAAAAGTTGCTGATGACCTTATTGCAGCCGCTAAAAAAGCTGAAACAGGAATTTACTGGAGCGAACAGAATGACTTGTGCGGAGACGCAGGTTTTATTTCATTCCTTGTTTCTGCAACAGAACTTACCGGAGATAAAAAATACGTAGAAACTGCAAAACAGTTCGGCGATTTTATCCTTACAAAGGGTAAGCCGGCACCAAACGGCGGAACTTATTACAACGTTGTTGATTTGACAATCATCGACTTTCCAAAGGACGTGTTCTGGGTAAACCTTGCTCACGGTACAAGCGGTGTAGGCTGGGCTTTGACAATTCTGTACAACGCCACAAAGGACAAAAGATTCCTTGATGCGGCAATTGATGCTGCAAGATACATCGAAGGAATTGCAGTGGGAGATGATAAGGCAGCCCTGGTTCCTTACCTTGACAGCCTTGAACGCGGACCATCTACTGAATTCTATTATTTGAGTACATGTCACGGTCCTGCAGGAACAACTCTTCTGTTCCAGGGATTGTACAAAATTACAGGCGATAAGGAATGGCTCGACTGGACGCTTAAACTCAGCCGCGGAATTATCAAAGCCGGTGCTCCGGAAATCTTTAGCCGCGGATACTGGCAGAGTCAGTCATTGTGCTGCGGAACTCCGGGTCTCGTAGAACACTTTATTTCTGTTTACAAACTTACAAATAATAAAGAATTCCTGGAATATGCCCGTCGTGCGGCAAAAACTGTAATCGGTCAGTCTTTTGTGGAGGACGCCGACGGAAACATTTATAAACAGAAAAAACTCAGACGCTGGAGCGGCGCATGGTGGAGAACAATTCCTACAGATGTGCACAGCTACACAGGTTTGTATATCGGAACTGCAGGCAACGCGTGGGCATTGCTTTCTCTTGCGGCGGTAGAAAAAAATGAAAAGCTGATTGATTTAATCGAATACAGCTATTTTGCTTAAGGGTTTTAAGGGAGAAAGATAAAAATGGCAAAGATATACGATTCAATTACTGAACTTGTGGGCGAAACACCTCTTGTTCATCTTCACAGATACGAAGAAAAAGAAAATGTTCAGGCAAACATTCTTGCTAAATTTGAATATTTTAACCCGTCGGGAAGTGTAAAGGACCGTGCTGCCCTGAACATTATCGAAGAAGCAGAAAAACGGGGTGACATAAAACCCGGAATGACTTTGATCGATTACACAAGCGGTAACACGGGTATCGGCGAAGCAACTTTTGCAAATGCAAAAGGATACAAATTTGTCGCTGTAATCCAGCCTCAGGTTTCTGTTGAACGCTCACAGATTCTAAAGGCACTGGGCGCAGAACTTTTACAGGTAACAGATGTTCCTGGCTTTGCTGAAATGCTCAAAACAGGACTTTCCCTTGAAGGCCTGTACAAGGTAATGCACGACTTTGCAGAGTCGAACGGCTGGTACTATTTGAATCAGTGTGCGGATCCTGCAAACTCAGAAGCTCATATCAAGGGCACCGGTCCTGAAATCTGGGAAGCAACGGGCGGAAAGGTAGACTACGTTGTTCAGCTGGTTGGCACCGGCGGAACTTTGAGCGGTCTTGCAAAATATTTCAGGGAAAAAAATCCGGATGTAAAAATCATCGGAGCTCAGCCTGCTGATATTTCCCTTAAAAATCCGAACTTTCCGGACAGGAATACAATTGACGGAGTCCTCAAGTTTGATGGAGTTCCGGATGACAAGGTTCCACAGCTCTTTAAGATTTTTAATACAAAGTACGACGAGTGCTTCAGCGTTGTTGCAGAAGACGCTTATGAGACCGGCCGTAAACTTGTAAAAGAGGAAGGCTTCTTTGTCGGACAGTCGGCAGGGGCCGCATTGTGGACAGCAACTCAGATTGCAAAGCGCCCTGAAGCAAAGGACAAAAATATCGTGGTAATTCTTGCGGACAATGCATTCAAGTATTTGTCAACAAATATGTACCGCTAAAAACTTCGGAGGGGAGGTGTGGGGATGAAACAGCATCTGACCAGATTTGCTGCACTTTCAGGCAGCGTACTTGCACTGCTGGTGCAGGTCCTCATAAAAAATCACCGCCGTCATCCGGAGCCTTCGCTGCCGTATTTTACGTACTTTCTGCTGATTGCGGCGGCCGTGGTTTTAACGGTGACTGTAATTTCATTTTTTAACCGGAAGGTAAGAAATGTTCTTGAAAAGAGCGGCATCCTTATCGGAGCGCTTTTTGCACTTCTTGCCTTATTCAATATTCTGACGGGAAAGACTGCATTGCTTCCGGTACTTTTGTTTCCAAGCTTTGACAATATCTTTTCTGTCTTTGTTGAATCAAAAGCCCTTATGTTCAGGTGTATCGTTCATTCGTTCAGACTGCTCGGGCTGGGACTTTTGTGGGGAATTTCACTTGGCTTTGTTACAGGTCTTGGAATCGGCTACTCCCGCAGAGTGAGTTTCTGGCTTGAACCTGTAATAAAAGTAATCGGACCTGTTCCTGCAACGGCATGGATTCCCTTTGCGCTGGTTGTCTTTCCGACAACATTCGGTGCAAGTGTGTTTGTAGTTGCCCTTGCGGTATGGTTCCCGGTTGTGCTTTTGACGAGTTCCGGAATTCAAAACATACCGAATGCGTATTTTGAAGTCGGAAAAACTCTCGGAGCAAAACCATTTTATCAGCTGTTCAGGATTGCAATTCCTGCGGCTCTGCCAAACATCTTCCAGGGAATTTTCTTTGGAATCTGTTCTGCTTTTATCGCCCTGATGACGGGAGAAATGTTTGGCGCAAAGGCCGGAATCGGCTGGTTTATCAACATGGAAAAAGAACTTGCAGAATTTAAGGGCGTTTATGCGGGCCTTATCTTGATTGCAATCTTCTGTAATGTTGTGCTTGCGATTTTGTTCAGGGTTCGTGGAAGACTTTTGAGATGGCAGAAAGGACTTATTAAATACTAAGATTTAAAATTCAATTGTTGAAAGGGGATGTTTATGATTGGAGAAATTAAAATTAATGATGTAGTCAAAATTTTTGGTGACAGGGACGAAGAAAAAGTTACTGCCTTGAACGGCGTTTCTTTTACAGTTCCGGCCGGAAGCTTTGTTTCGCTGATCGGGCCGTCAGGCTGCGGAAAAACAACCCTTTTGCGATGTATTGCAGGTCTTGAAAAAGTAAGTTCGGGATCAATCGAAGTAGACGGTCAGGTTGTTACTGAGCCGGGGGACGACAGAGGCTTTGCATTCCAGCAGGCAAATCTTTTTCCGTGGCTCACAATCCGCGACAATATTTCGTTTGGGCTTAAGGCACGTAAGATTTATAAGGACAAAAAAGATTCGGTAGATGAATTTATTGAACTTACAGGTCTCAAAGGTTTTGAAAACGCTTATCCTCATCAGATTTCAGGCGGTATGAACCAGAGAGCCAGTCTTGCTCGTGCGCTTGTCGGCCATCCGAAAATTCTTCTGCTCGATGAACCGCTCGGGGCACTTGATGCCTTTACCCGCATGAATATGCAGGACGAGATTTTACGAATCAAAAAAGAGCACAATATGACAATGTGTATGGTTACCCACGATGTGGATGAGGCAGTTTATTTAAGCGATTACGTCGTTGTAATGTCGGCCCGTCCTGCAAAGGTAGAAGAAATCATCAGAATTGATTTGAGTCATCCTCGTGCGCGAAAACAGGACGTTTTCCTTAAATACCGCACAAAGATTCTCGAAATTCTTGATTTTGCGGGCCAGCTCAAAGAAGTGGAATACACAATATAACATAGGGCACGGAGCGGAGTTTATAAGGAGATTTATATGAAAAAATTGAATAAGATTCTTGCAGTTTTATTGACAGGGCTTCTTTCTTTTACGGCTCTTTCATGTCAGAAAAAGCCGAAGGTTACAGTAATCGGTTATCGTACGGGAAGTTTGTGTGCAATTCCAATTCACATTGCGGTTTTGACAGGGCTTCTTGATGACGAATTTGAAGCAATCGGTCAGAAGGTTGAGGCACTTCATCAGACTGGTTTTTCAGGCACTACTGCAGAACTTGTAGGTTCCGGAAAGGTTCACGGTGGATTTGAATTGATCGCCTCAAACCTGCAGGCAATGGAAAACGGTCTTCCGATTGTATTTGCAACAGGTGTTCATACAGGTTGTACAAGATATTTTGTAAGACCTGATTCTGGAATTAACAGCGTGGCTGATTTAAAAGGAAAAAAAATCGGTGTATTGAATCTTACAGATTCTTCTGTAATCAACTTAAAACGTAAGCTCGGTGACTACGGTATCAAGGTAAGCCTTGCAGACAGCGAAGTTGACTATCTGGTTTATGAAATGAGTGCTATGGGAATTGCACTCAAGAACAAGGAAGTAGATTTGATTGCACTCCACGAACCAATGGCAACA
>JAEENG010000196.1 GCA_016283615.1 Treponema sp. | reverse complement strand
ACGGCTTTTTTTGTTGTTTCTATGGCGTCATCAACCAGTGCACAGAAAAAAGCGTCCTTGTCCTTAAAGTGACGGTACATGGCCCCTGTTGTAACTCCCGCATTTGCGGCGATAGTACGGAGGGAAGCGGCCGTAAAGCCTTTTTCGAGGAACTCTTTTTTTGCGCTTTCCAGGAGCCTGTTTTTAGTTTCGATGGAAGATTCAGCCATGAAAGACAGTTTGCGGTAAAAATATGCCTTTGTCAATAAAAAAAGATAACATTGTTACCGGAATTTATTGACAAGATAACAGTGTTACCATTATGATAACATTGTTATCAGTTTTAGTGAGGCATCCGTGCAGCGCCGCTAACGCGGGGTTTTTAAAGGAGGAGGTATGATAAAAATTACATCCCTGTAATTTTTATCATTGGCAGTTTTACCGTTGGCAAAACTGCGATATCGTGCCTCCTGCACGACCGCTAACGCGGAGTTTTATAAGGAGTTAAAAATTATGAAAGTTACCAGAATCAACGACTGGTTTGAAAAGCTCGGCCGCTTTGAAGTAAAGCACCGGTGGATTCTTCTTGTCGGCCTGATTGTAATTTCGCTCATCGGAAGCATGGGCTTAAGCCGTCTTATCCTGGATAACGGAGAAGAAGACTGGTTTGACGACTGGGAGACCACCAAAAAAAATCAGGACCATTTTGAAGACATTTTTGGTTCCACGGACAGTCTTCTTGTCCACATCAAGGCAAAGGACGTTTTTGATCCGAAAGTCCTTTCACTTATAGACCAGCTTGGAGACGATCTTTTACAGAAAGTTCCTTATGCACAGAGCATCACTTCCCTTATGGAACTTTCCCTTCCGGTTGGTACGGAAGAAGGCTTTGAAGTTTCAAGTCCCTTTGAGGACGGTGTTCCTTCTGACCCGGAGGAGCTTGCAAAGAAAAAGGCCTTTATCTTAAGCCGTGAGTCCCTGGTGAATACCCTTGTGAGTGCCGATGCAACAGAAACCTGGCTCATCGTAAATCTTGAACAGTATTCAGAAAACCTTACAGAAGCCATGGAAATAATCGCACCGCCTGCAATGAAGGTTTTTGCCGACCCGAAATATAAATCAGACAAATGGGAAATCCGTCCTGCCGGCATGAGTTACACAGAATATGAAGAAGAAGCGGTTACCATGAATCAGCTTGTAACCCGCGTTCTGCTGGGTTTTATCGTCATGCTTGTCTGCCTTATTATTTTTATCCGCTCTCTCCGGGGCATTGTCGTACCGGCGGTTTCCACAGTGGGAGCCCTTACCACAACCCTGGGTTTTTCAGGCTGGCTTGGCATAAAAGGCAACAATTCCATGATTATGATTACAGTCCTTCTTTCCATGGCTCTTGCCGTAGGCTATTCAGTTCACTACATCAACAGCTTTAAGATGCACTTCAGAAGGTGCGGAGCACGAAAGGCTTCCGTAATTTTAAGCGTGAGGGAATCCGGCTGGGCCCTTTTCTTTACGGTAATTACCACTATGGCAGGAATGCTTTCCTTCCTTGCGGCGGGAATCAGACCTATGAGATGGGTTGGCGGCATCACGGCGGCGGCAGTTTTTGCGGTTTTCGCTTACATTATGATTCTTCTTCCGGTGCTCTACAGTTTTGGAAAAGACAGGGAAAAAGACCCGGCCTTTGCTGATACAGAGGGAGCTACAAAATCTGATCTGCGGGTTGAAGCCATGGGAAAGGCAATCATCAACAAAAAGTGGATTACAGTTGCAGCTACCGTCCTTGTTATGGCGGCAGTAATTCCTGGCATTTTTAAAATTAAAGTGAACATGAACTACTCCGACATGATGGGCGAGCGCACTCCTTACATCAAACGCCTTCTTGAAATTACAAGAAGCCAGCTGGGAAGCCAGTACGACTACGAAGTCCTGATTGAATATGACGAAGAAGACGCAATAAAAAATCCGGCTGTTCTCAAAAAAATGGACATTCTTGCCCAGAGAATTGGAACCTTGAGCCAGACAAAAGTTTCTAACGGAAAGCCGAGGGTTTCTTCAGTTACAAAAATCGTAAAGGAAATGAACCGGACTTTGAACGAAGACAGACCGGATGCTTACATCATTCCGGATGACCAGGATTTAGTGACACAGATTATGTTCCTCTACGAAATTTCAGGAGGCACGGACCTGTATGACTACATCAGCAATGACTTCCGCGCCGCCTACCTTAAGGTTGAACTTTCAGGCTACGACGGGGAAGAAATCGTAAAGAACATGGCAGAAGTAAAAAAATGGGTGGCTGAACTTTTCCCTGATGCAAGGAACGCGGGCGTTGTGGGCGAAGTAGTTCAGTATGCCCACATGAACGGAAAACTTGTCCGGGGTTCAATCAAATCAATCGGAACTTCCCTGCTGATAATTCTCGTTCTCCTCATTCTTGCCTTTACTTCAATCAGGACCGGCTTTATCGCAATGATTCCAAATATTGTGCCGATTGTGCTTATCGGCGGAATTATGGGATATGCTCATGTAAACCTGGACATGATAACGGCCATGATTATGCCGATGATTCTTGGAATCGCCGTTGACGACACCATTCACTTTACAAACCACATCAAATATCACTTTGAGCTTACCGGAAACTACCGCAGCGCAATAGAAAACTCATACCGCGAAATCGGAAAAACGATGATTATGACAACGGTAATCCTCTGCGCCATGTTTGCGATTTTCCTTACCAGCACGATGAATGTTCTTGTGAACATAGGCTGGCTTTCGGTAGTTGGCCTTGGAAGCGCACTGATAGCAGACTACACCATTACGCCAGTGCTGCTTTATATTACAAAGCCTTTCGGAAAGGAGAAATAAGAAGCAGGGGGAAGTCTCCCCCTCGTTCGCACTGCGTTGCTCACTACCCCCTCTGCGGGGACACCCCGCAACGCCCCGCTCAATAACTTTAAAAGGAGATTTATTATGAAAAAGACAATTTTTACAATTTCGGCACTTTTGCTTTCAGCTGCGGCATTTGCCCAGTCCCTTACAGGCTATGATATCATGAAAAAGGCGGACGAAGTGGCTGAACCTGTAACCGCTTCTTCCACGGCAACCCTTACGATTCACACAAAAAAAGGCTCGGACAGAATCCGCGAAGTCATCATGAAGAGCAAGGATTACGGAGACGTTAAAAAGGAAGTCATCGTTTTCGTTAAACCAAAAGATGTTTCAGGCACCGGCTACCTTATGTTCGACTATCCGGAAGACAAAAACGGAAAAAAGAAGGACTCGGATAACTGGCTTTACATGCCTGCAATGAAAAAGACCCGCCGCATCGCTTCAAGCGGCTCGGAAAGTGACGGAAGCTTTATGGGAACAGACTTTACCTACCGCGACATGGGAGACCGCAGCCTGAATGACTACGAATACAAGCTTTTGGGCGAAGAAAACGTGGACGGAATTGACTGCTGGAAGGTTGAATGCCTTGCAAAAGACACAGACCAGAAAGACCCGCGGAACATTTCCTACATCGCAAAGGACGATTTTATCATGCGCAAGTGCGAATTTTATGACAGACAGAACCGGCTCCACCGCGTCCTCTCCTGCACGGATTTTACAACCATCAAGGGCTTTACCACCGCGCAGAAAATGAAGATGGAAAACGTGCAGAGCGGCAACTGGTCCCTTCTTGAATCATCGGACATCGTTTACGACGGCGCCGACATTGACGATTCCCTTTTCACAGTTGCATCCCTGGAAAAAGGCAGAATCCGATGAAAAGAACAGTTTTCTTTGTAAGCATGTTTACTTTTATTCTTTCTGTTTTTCCTCTCGCCTCCCAGGAATCAGACTTCTCAGGAGAAGCAGGCAGCCTCTGGGCAGCCGCCCTGCGTTCAGAAACCTGCGGGGATTTTATTCTGGGGGACACTTACCTGAAGGGAAAATTCCAGGCCTTTTATGGAAATTCTTCTGCCTGTGCAGAAGGCAGGGCTGGATTTGACGGGACAGAAAACACAGCATACTGGAAACTCAATGAAATCTACATTGACTACTCGGAAGACTTCTGGGCTTTCCGCGCAGGAAGGCAGAAGGCGGCCTGGGGCAAGGCAGACGGAATCGACATTACAAATGTAATCTGCCCGAAAGATTATTCTTCTGTCAGCGCCCTTTTTGAAGATGAAAGTCTTGCCGTGGATGCAGCAAGGCTGGGCTTTAACCGGGGAAGCGTAAGTGCAGACTTTTACTATATTCCTGTCTTTACACCGGCCTCATTGCCGCAGGAAAAGACTGCAGGACTTTCTTCTATAAAATTGCCGGAAGAGACTATTAAAAACTCAGAATACGGCTTAAAAGTTTCAGGCTATTTTTCAAAATGCGACCTTTCCCTTTACGGCTTTTACGGCTGGGAAGACATGCCTTTTTTAACTTACAACCTTAACTCAGGGGAAGTTCAGGCGGCAGCAGCGTATAAAAGGATGGCCATGCTGGGAGCAGATGCTGCAGTTCCGCTTGGAGAAACAGTCCTGCGCCTTGAAACAGCATTCTTCCCGGAAAGATATTTTCAGGTTGCGGCAGAAAAAATCCTTGCAGGCAGCGAAAGCACTGAAGGGCACAACAATCTTCTGGCCCTGGCAGGCCTGGACTGGATGAGAGAAGGCTGGACATTTACAGCCCAGTATTATTGTGATTATGTTTCAGGCAAAACAGAAAAACTCGACCGCAGCAGAAACTTTGACCACGGAGCAACTTTAAGCATTTCAAAATCCCTTTTTGCAGAAACGCTGGAACTTTCAGCTTCCGCAGTCCTTAACTTAAAAGATCTGGACAGTGCAGTGGAACTTTCCGCAGAATACAGCCTAAGCGACAGCATTTATCTAGAAGCAGGCGGCTATATTTTTAACGAAGGAAAAGAAAAAGGCAATTACGGAGAATACAAGGATTACACCAGCGTGTACTTAAAGGCGAGGTATGTGTTTTAAAATAAAACGGCTGGTTCTCCCGTCCTGAATAAACGTCAGCCCTGGTGAGCTGCACTAGGTCGCAGAACAAAAAACAGGCCTGACGTACAATACTTTTATTTTCTCATGAATTGGCCATAATCCGCGCCATTTCAAATACTGCGCGCTTTTCTGAATCATTCAGCTTCTTAAAATTTTTAACAAGCTGTGAAATCACTTCGGATTCTTCTGAGTTTGATTCTTCCGGCAATTTGTTGTCAATAAAGCAGTCGTAATTCACCGTAAACAGTTTTGAAAGCGAGCGTACAACTGAAAGAGGCGGTTCAAGTTCCATGCTTTCATATTTTATAAGTGCCTGCCTGGAAATCCCGATTTCTTCAGCGAGTTTTACCTGTGTATATCTGTTTTTTTCCCGCAGGATTTTTATAACTGATTCCATTATTTGTTCTCCGGAGTTTCTTTTGAAACATTTTCTATCAGATTTGTTACGACAGTATTTATTTGAGATGCATTTTGATTTGAAATTACAGAGTGTCCTATTTCTGCTTCTAGTTCTTTGCGGGCATTACCGGCAATTCTTCCGCCACGGCGGGCCACAGATTTGTTTTCTTCAAAGCTTTCCGGATTTTCTGTCTGAGAGATATTTTTTGCGGCTGTCTCGGCAAGCATATTCAGAATAATTTCGGTAGTCGTCATATTATCACGAAGAGTCTCTTTTTTGAGACCCTTGTGATTTTTATACGCACGAGTTGTCATGCCGGACCAAGCCTTTGTGATTTCATCAGTGAGGATGGCATATTCAACGCCTTTTTTGACGCCATGCTGTTCCCATTCATCGGTCAGTTCTTTACGCACCTGAATAGCCTGCAATCGCTGATTAATCCATTCGCGGGAATAACCTTTTTTTGCATAAGTCTCCAGGGCGCGGTCTATTGTCTGTTCAGGGTCTATTGTTTCTTCTATGCGTTCTCTACCTACCTGAGCAAGCCAGATTTTGAACGGCTCGGCTTTTATTGAAGGGATGGATTGAACAAGTCTAAGAAGTTGTTCTGTGTTCATGCAGTCAGTTTTATAGAACTTACCATCTGAACTTTGCATTTTCAGTTGGTTACAATTTGTAACCAACTGACTCCCTTCTTTCTTTAGCCTGTTTTTTAAGACTTTCCAGTAATTGTTGGGATTTTCACTTTCCGTCAG
>JAEENG010000195.1 GCA_016283615.1 Treponema sp. | reverse complement strand
ATCATGCCCAGGTTGCCGAGAACCTTAATCTGCTATTCCATACCGTCTTTGTGATCACAGAACCACCAGCCTGAACCGAACTGGATTTTACCTTTGATTCCGCCACCCTGGAAACAACCCATGATTGTTCCGATTGAGTAGTAGTCTTTCGGGTTGAGTGAGTAAAGGATTGTTTTTGGAGTACCGCCGGCAGCTTCAATCAGAGAAAGAAGTCCTGCCAGGTTTTCTGCCATTGGTTTATCGTGGCTTCCGTCAAAACCTGTATCCGGTCCCAGCTTTTCGAACATTGCCTTGTTGTTATCGCGGATAGCGTTCATGTGCCACTGCTGTACGATTCCCCTCTGTTCATAAGCGCGGCCAAGTGCTACGAGGATTTTTGTCTTGTAAGCTTCTGCTTCTGCTTCCGGAATTACTTCGCCGTTCAGGGCGCGTGTAACAACTGCATCGATGTTTGCATCTGTATCAACTTTGCATGGAGGATATTCAAGAGCGTGGTCAGAAGCACGGCAGCCCATTTCGATAAAGAAGTCGAGACGTTTAATAAGAGCCTTGATTACATCGTCAGAAGTCTTAATCTGGATTCCTGAAACTTCAGAGAGTTTTTCGATGTATCCTTTGTATGTAGGAAGGTTGATGTTAAGAGCTTTGTCCGGGCGGAAAGATGGACGAACTTTAGTTTCGATTTTGCCGATTGGAGCTGTTCCTTCAGCGATAGCCTTGTGGTATTCAAGTGAATCAATCGGGTCGTCAGTTGTACCAACAGCGTAAACATGGAATTTTTTGAAGATTCCTTTTACTGAAAGTTCTTCAGTCTGGAGAAGTTTGTTTGCTTTTTCCCAGATGCGTGGAGCTGATTCAACAGTAAGAGGTTCGTAAATTCCAAAGTAGCGCTGGAGTTCAAGGTGAGTCCAGTGATAAAGCGGGTTCCCGATAAGGTGTTCGATAGTTTCTGCCCACTTAAGGAATTTTTCGTAATCAGGTTTGTCGCCTGTAATGTAATCTTCGGTAATACCGTAAGTTCTCATCTGGCGCCATTTGTAGTGGTCGCCGCCGAGCCAGATTTCAGTAAGGTTTTTGAATTGTTTGTTGTTAGCAATCTGCTCTGGTGGAAGATGACAGTGATAGTCCCAAAGTGGTTCATCCTTGCAGGCAGCAAAAAGCTTTTGAGCAGTTTTTGTGTCCAAAAGGAAGTTTTTGTCCATGAATTTTTTCATATTAAAAAGGCCTCCGGATTTTCTGGTTAAGAAAATGTTGAAAAAAATTATATCACGAATATGCCTTTTTTACTACTGCCAGCGTCTCTTCGCTTATATCCACTTCCTTACCGAATCTAAGGTAAAAGAGTTTGCAGGAAATGTTTTCCACCGGAACGCCCTGCATCTGGGAAACTGCAAAACGGTAACCTGCAAGCTGTTCGTAATAAATCTCAGGTTCGATGGTTGAATTTGTTTTGTAGTCTACAACGGTGTAGTGCCCTTCTGAACTTTCAAAAACAAGGTCGATTGTTCCCTTGAGGATTTGTGAATTCAATGCGGCCTTAAATTCGTACTCGCCCTTGTGCCAGATTGAATTTTTAGCCTCCTTTCCGAGGGTTGAGTTTTCAAAATCGTCACACATTTTTTTGCAGATTGAATTTATTGTGTTGATTTTTTTCTGATTGCCGTTCAGTCCTGCAAGATCCCGGTTGGAAATCTGAGGCTGTTCGTCCTTGATAAATGCTTCCATGTAAGCGTGTGCAATCGTACCAAAATTTGCATAACTGAATTTTGGTTCCTGTTCCGCTGAATTTTTTGGAATCGATTCCAGGACGATTTTGTTTATCTCCGGGTAAGGGGCTGTGTCGGATGCCGTGCGCAATTTTGTGGCACTTGTTTCTTCGTCTTCCACATGCAGTTTGCTTGGAAGAAGATATTTTGCCGGAAGAACTTCTTTTTCTATAACTGTTGAATTTTGATATAGGTCTTCCTCGTTCAATTTTTGAATAAGAGATATTTTTTGTGTCTGTGTATTTGAACGGGTTTTCTGTTCCTGAGGAGCTTTCCTGTCATATGGTGGAATAATTTCCAGCGTAAAGAGGTTATTTTCTTCTCCCTTTGCTTCGT
>JAEENG010000194.1 GCA_016283615.1 Treponema sp. | reverse complement strand
TCTTTTTATGCAGACTGTTCAGGAAATCCTCCGCTATGTAAAAGTAACTAACGGTAACCTTGAAGAAGGTAACATGCGCTGTGACGCAAACATCAACCTTAATGTCTGGGAAGACGGAAAGCTTTATCATACTCCGATTTCTGAAATCAAAAACCTTAACTCCTTTAAGTCTATCCGCGAAGCCTGTGCTTATGAAGCAAAAAGACAGCTGAAGGAATTTATGGAAGACCGTCAGGAATTCAATGCGGGCTACAAAAATACAATGAACTGGGATGAAGAAAAAGGCGTAACACAGATTATGCGTACTAAAAACTCTTTTGTAGATTACCGCTTTGTTGTTGAACCTGATATCAAGCCTTTTAAGGTAAATGAAGAACTGATTGCGCGTGCTGAAAGCCGTGTAGGTGAACTTCCTGAGGCAAAGAGAATCCGCCTTCAGAAAGATTACGGTCTTTCTGATTTTGATGTTGAAACCCTTACTTCAACACGTGACCTTGCCCTCTGGTTTGAAGAGGCTGCAAAGGGTGCAAAAGATGTTAAAAAGGTTGCCAACTGGATTCTTGCAGAACTTCTTGCCGTTCTCAATGAGCAGCGTAAGACAATTAACGAAGTAAACATAACTCCAAAACATATTACAGAACTTGTAAATGCGATTGCAGATAAAAAGATTTCAAACGCACAGGGAAAAACTGTATTTGCGCGCATGCTCGAAACCGCAAAACTTCCTGAACAGATCATCAGGGAAGAGGGTATGGAAACTGTAAGTGACAGTGGTGCAATTGAAGCAATTGTCGACCAGGTTATTGCAGAAAATCCTAAAGCCGTTGCGGACTTTAAGGGTGGAAAAACTAATGTTGTCGGCTGGCTTACAGGACAGGTAATGAAGGCAAGTAAAGGAAAGGCAAATCCTGGAATGGCCTCAAAACTTGTATCTGAAAAACTTGCCGCACTGTAAAAGTACCCGTCTTTAAGAGCAGATTACTGCAAAATCACCCCGTCTGTAAGAGCAGATTACTGTAAAATACAGAACGGGGTATTTTTTTAAGATTCTTTAAATAATAACTGTAAATTATCATAAGAATTTATAAAATATGCTCATAAAATTCCCTCCTAACATCATTTTTAAATTCACCGACATCAGAAATTTTCAAATTCTACAAAGCATAAAAATCGGAATTTTCGTAATAATGTTGTCATTCAAAAAGTTTTCGGGAGTTTAAATCAGTTTTACGTGTTTATGATCTGCCTGTGCAGCGTCATTGAATGCGTCCTCTGAATAAAGGGGATTACAAAAACGTAATGTTTTATGAGGAGAAAACTTTATGAAAAAAAACGTCATGCTTCTTGCCGCCATTGCATCCGCACTGGCACTTCTGCTGTCTTCCTGCTCAAATGCACTTGAAATTGATTCGTCTTCTGAATCTGCTGCTGACCGTGCAACAATAACAGGAACATCTTCACTTTATTCGACTGCATTCACTAAGAGTGCAACTCTCACTTCAAACACAACTTCAGGTAACTACACAGTTTATGCAACCAGCTCAAAGAAGGTAACAATTCCTTCAATCACTGCTGTTACAGTAAACGGCACTTCCCTTGACCGCAAGATTAATCTCGGTGGTGCAGGTTCTGCCGGAAGTTACCGCTGCGTAGGCTTTACGACAGGCGGTTCTGCAACACTTACAGTTTATGCTGACGGTGCAAGCGGACGTTATCTTGGACTTTACAATTCAAGCGGAACTCTTGTAAGCAAAAACGAAGTTTCTTCTTCTGTTGCTGCCTATACTTACACAATTTCTTCAAGCGGAACTTACTATCTTGCTTCAACAGGTTCAGCAATTTCCCTTTACTACATTAAGTGCGCCGTAGGTTCATCCAGTTCTTCTTCAAGCAGCTCAAGCTCATCTTCATCGTCAAGTTCTTCAAGCAGCTCCAGCTCATCATCAAGTTCATCTTCATCATCAAGCTCTTCTTCATCTTCTTCGGGCAGTTCACTTTCAATCAGCGACACTCCTGTAGGCTATGCAAGTGTTTCAAAGCCTTCAGGCACAGTAACAGTTTCAAACCGCTCTGACCTTATCACATACGCTAAAAAAGGCGGCTACATTATCTATGTTAACGGCATGATTGATATGTCTAACGGATATATGCCTTCAAGCGCAGGCGGATCAACTTCAGGACTTGATTCAATCGTAAAGGAACAGACTTCAGGCAAATACACATCTTACTCAAGCTTTAAGACTGCTTATGCTAAAGGCTGTACAACTTCAACAAATGACAAGTCTTCAAGCTCACCTTCAAGTTCTCTCGGCTCATACCTGTGGGCATGTAACAGTGCTTATGGAAACATCATCAAGCTCAACGTTGCAAAAAACACATGGATTATCGGTAAAACTTCAAGCTCTGGAATCAAGGGCGGTATGATTAACATTTCAAGCGTTTCAAATGTTGTTCTCCGCAACCTCATCATTCAGGACGCTTATGATCCGTTCCCTCATCACGAAGCAGACGACGGCTACAATGCTCAGTGGGACTGTGTAGTAATTCAGGGCTCATCTTACAATGTATGGATTGACCACTGTACTTTCAAAGATTCAATGGGACTCTCTTATGTTTCTACAGCAGGCTCAACTTCAGAAAAATGGCAGACATACGACGGTCTTTGCGACATGAAGGGCTCAATCTACAACATTACAGTTTCATGGTGAAAGTTCCAGGATCACGACAAGACAATGCTCATCGGTTCAAGCGATTCAGACGGTTCTAACTCAACACGTACAATCACTCTGCACCACAATTACTTCTATAACTGCGGTCAGCGTCTTCCGATGGTTCGTAACACAAAACTTCACCTGTTCAACAACTACTACGATGCTTCAAGTCCGACATATACTCAGCAGTATGCAGTAGGTGTACGCAAGAACGCACTCATCGTTGCAGAAAACAACACTTTCGGCTCAGGAATTAAATACAGCTTCAAAGATTCTTACGGAACACTTTATGTAAGCGGCAATTCTGACAGCTCATCAAAAGGCGTAAACTCTACAACTTCAAGTTCAAAACCGTTCACACCTTCATACAGCTACTCGCTCGACAGCGCTTCAACATCAAAATCAAATGTTAAGTCATATGCCGGAGCAGGTTACAGCATGTAATTTTAAGAGAAAGGGGGAGGTCTCCCCCTCGCTCCAGACGCGAGCCGCTCCACAAATGCCATAAGCGCTTTAGACCGCTTCTGTCATTTGCTCCGCTTTGTCGTGTCTTGTGCTGCCCCCTCTGCGGGGTAGTTTTTTTGTCTCTGCGGCCCCGCAACGCCCCGCATGGACTTGCCCGCGGGTTTGCATGAAAACCCGACCGCACATTACGGCCC
>JAEENG010000193.1 GCA_016283615.1 Treponema sp. | reverse complement strand
ATTGCTGATCAGGCCTTGTGCAGATGTGATGTAGAAGTCTTCGATTTTTGAAGCTTCTTTTGATTCGATATAACTGCGTACTGCAGCAATTGTTGCCTTGTCAGAAAGATCCGGAGCGGCTTTTGCAAGGTTGCAGCGGAAGATCGAGTAGCCTGTGCTTGTTTCGATTACTTCAGAAAGTTCATCAACGTTCAATGCAGAAATCTTTTCGATATCGTCAGCATTTTTGAGGATGTCCTTAATCTGATATTCATAATTTGAAGTTACGAGACCGTCGCTTCCTGAGTATGCTTTGTCAGAGTATTCGCCGACAGCATCAGCAAAAGTGATTTCTTCGTTTTTGATTTTGTTGAGTACTGATTTTGCTTTTGCAGATTCTTTTACAGTGATTACAGAAACATTGTATTTGTTGAACAAATCCTTGTTTTCGCCTGCAAAAGTTTTAACTGCTGAATCAGGATAGTTTTCTGTGTTGAATACAGCCATGTCAAAGGCACGTTTTTCTCCGCCCGCTTTAGCGAGGAATTCAGCTTCTGCCTCAGGTGCTTTAAGACCGTACATTTTCTGTCCGCCTACATTTACCTGAGAACCGAGAAGGTCTTCGCTGTAGCGGTTCCATGCCTGGCCGCGTGCAAGTTCTTTTTTGAGGTTTGCAACATCTTCCGGAGCTACAGAATTGTAGATTTTTGAAGAATAATTGCCGTTTTCGTCCGAAAAGTACGGAACCATTGCGCGTGCAACGGCTTCTTCTGCCGGTTTCCAGCCTGCTTTGTCGATTGCCTGTTTGTAGGCAATTGCCTGTACAGCTGAGTTAAAAGCATAGTTGTAAATGTAGAAATAATCTGAGTCTGTAAGGTTAGCACCCTGGTTGCGGTACATTTCTGTGTAGTTGTTTACAGCGTTGGCAAATTCTGTACCCTGTGCATATTCAATCTTTTTGTTTCCGTATTTACCAAAAACAAGAGCTTCGCCCTGTGCGCCCGGTGTAGCAGCCGGAATAAAAATAAAGGTGATTGCGGAAAAAATAAGAATGATTACAGATCCGACAAATAACAATGTTTTTCTCATAGTGAATGTGTCCTTCTTTTTAGTAATAATGGATATTATCCTTTATTAAATATAGTATTTAATTTTATCATCTAGCCTTGTTAACTGTCAACAAAGGAACGCTCAGGTTTGGGGGACAAGTAAAAAAAATGCAAAAAAATTTAAAAATTTGAAAAAATGCTATTGACCTAAAATCTATGCTTTGATAATATAACAACATCACGCGGGCATAGCGAAGCTGGTTATCGCGCTGGCCTGTCACGCCGGAGATCGCGGGTTCGAGCCCCGCTGCTCGCGTAAGCCCTCCTGATTAAGGAGGGCGTTTTTTTTCGGGTATTAGCGCAGCTGGTAGCGCGCTACGTTCGGGACGTAGAGGCCGGCGGTTCGAATCCGCCATACCCGACTTTTCCCTTAATACACTATCATTTCGTACCGGCCCATCGAGGTCCGGATTATATCAATCCTGCTTTCCGTATCTTTTTCTATATATTTTTTCAGACGCGAAATATACGAATAAACTGAATTTACGCTTTCCCTGGCGCGGGCTTTTGTTTTAAAGAGCGCCTTTGCAAGGTCCATTAAGGTAAAGTCGCGGGTGCGGTTTTTGTACATGTATTCAAAAAGGCTGAACATGGAAGGCGGAATGCCTGTGCGGCGGCGGAACTGGTACAAATCAAGTTCGCGGTAGGGTGTATTCTGGCGCAGGTCTTTGTAGGCGAGTGGAACCGGCGGCTGTAAAAGTGAAATGTGGGGCCGGATTTTTGAATCGCAGATTAGTGAATTCAGGCGGACGAAGAATTCAACTGTATCTTTTGGAAGGATGGTGTTGTAGGCATTTTCGTTCTGCATGATCCACCAGGCAACCCGCTCTTCATCATCGGGCAGGGGATCGTTGTAAAAAATGACGGGAACGTTGTTACCGGTTTGCTTTACAATGTCAAAGAAGTTTACCGAAGCGTTCCCTGCGTACGAAAAATCGCAGACCAGAAGATCAACTTTTTTTGCTGCTGAATGTAAATCGTTGTCTAAACCGAGCCAGTCATCCTGGATATAACCGTGGTAACCAAAATCATTGAGTCGGTTTATTATTACCCGACAGACACTTTTCTGCTCCGTTACAAAACAGACTCTCATACTTTTTGTATACTCCATTAAATTATGAGGGGAATTTGTAACTGCTCTCCGCTTCAATAATCGGAGCGGGTGAAATTCAAGAATAGTTCAATGTAACTTAATTACGGCTGAAATTCTGCAATTTTATTTTAGAAATAGAGTTTTTAGAGAAAATCCGCCGTATTGAATTCAAAAAGGTGCCTTACATTTCCTTGTGCTGCATGCGCCAGTTGATGCTTCGCTGCAGGTATTCAACGTATTCGGGGTTTTTGCAGACACTCTTTCCTTCTATGTCGGAAATTTTTGCCACGTCACCGCCGTTGCAGGCAGTTGTCTTCATTACGATGTTGAGCGGCGGAACGTCTGTGTCGTTGGAAATATAAGTTCCGATGCCGAAGGCAACCTTTGCGCGGTCCTTAAAGTATGCGCGGATTTTGTCTGCTCGTTCAAAATCAAGGCTGTCGCTGAAAAGCAGTGTCTTTGTTCTGGCATCGATTCCGAGGCTTTCGTAGTGAGCAATCATTTTGTCGCCCCAGGCAAAAGGGTCGCCTGAGTCGTGGCGCACACCGCTGAAGAGGGTGGCGTATGTGAGCTGGAAGTCGCGGAGGAAGCAGTCTGTTGTGATTGCGTCCGTAAGTGCGGTTCCGTTGAGAATTCCATATTCCTTAACCCATGCGTCCAGTGCGTACCAGTTACTGTAAGCCGGGTTGTGTTTGCGGTTTCCCTGTCCTACACACATAATCCATTCGTGGGCCATCGTTCCGACAGGTTTTACGTTGTATTTTTTTGCAAGGTAAACGTTTGATGTTCCAACAAAAAGTGAATCTTTATATCCGTCTTTCTGCTGTTTTTTAATCAGTGTCTTTACGGCAAGTTCCTGCATTGCACTGCTCAGGCGGCGGCGTACACCAAATTCTGAGAATGCGCCGATTTTGTAAGTTCCGTCGACAAGGCCCTGGATTTTTTTATCCAGACGGCGTTCAAACTGAGCCTTGAGTTCCCCGTAGTCGTAATTTGTGCGGAAGTAAACTTCGTTGACAATTGCGAGGGTAGGAATTTCGTACATGCTGGTGTTGAGCCAGGTTCCCTTTGTTTCGATTGAAAGTCCGCAGCCTTCCTTTGTTTCTTTGATTTCAAAATCTTCGTACCGCGGCTGCCAGATGCGCAAAAAGTCAATATATGAACCTTTGAGCCACTGGATTTTGTGAAGGTATTCAAGTTCATCTTCTGTGTAACGGAGTTTGCAGTATGATTTAATCTGCTCACGGATTTCTTCTACAGTTTCGTGCGAAAAGTGAACATCCTTGTTCCTGCATTTGAATGTCCATGTTGTCTTGTAAGACGGGAACTGGTGGTAAATGGCCTGTCCCATTGAATATTTGTAAAGATCGTTTTCGAGAAGTGAATGAATCAGTTTTGGAAATTTCATATATAGCCTCTTTTTTTATTCAGTTTAGAAAAGATATTTGTCTTAGTCAAACAATAAAACTGTGTTTTGTTCATTTTTGCGCTCTTATTCTGCCCTCGGCCTTTTATTGAATAAATACGTAAAGCGTGCAACAAGGTAACGGCCGACAAAACGGCTTAAAAATGCAGTGAATTTCCATTTTGGTGCGTACAATACAATTTTTTTATCCCTGAATGCTTTTTTGATGCAGTGTGCCACTACCTTTGCGGGATTCTTTCCGTGAAGGACTTCTTTTCGTGCCCCGTTAGATGCAACGTTTGCAAAGTTTGTGCTCACCGAGCCCGGGCAGAGGGCAGTGACTGAAATGCCGCGCTCCTTGAGTTCTGCGGCCAGAGCTACAGAAAAACTTAAAACATAGGCCTTGGTTGCAGCGTAAACGGCAAAGTTTCCCAGGGGCATAAAGGCCGCAAGACTTGAAACATTGATTATCCTTGAGCCTGGGCCCATGTATTCAATTGCGTGGCCGCACAAACCCGTAAGGCTTGTACAGTTGAGTTCAATCATGGAAAGCTGTTCAGAAAGGGGAGTGTCAGAAAAAGGTCCGTAGGTGCCGAATCCCGCGTTGTTTACCAGGCAGGAGATTGTAAAGTCTTCATTCTTTTTAAATTCAGTAAGAATTGAATTGAACTTTTCGGCTCCCGACGTTCCGGTTAAATCCAGGGGGATGCATTTTACGGCAAGGGATGGTTTTTCTGATTGAATCTGAGTTTTTACTGTCTGGAGCTTATCTTCCGAGCGGGCTAAAAGCCACAGTTCATCATCGGTGCTAGTGAGCCTTTGTGAGAGCTGGAGGGCAAATTCCTTTCCGATGCCGCTCCCGGCTCCGGTTACAATCGTTAACTTTTTCATCAGAATTTCAGTTTAGTCCCAAACTTAAAAAGGGTCAAATAATTCAATATATATTTTGCAATTCTTTGTTGTGCAAGTTAAAGAATGTGTATAAAATGACACTGCATATCTAAAGCAAAGCATTGTGGAGGCGTGGAATGTCAGAAACAAGTATTAAAATCGACCACATTATTGATGAACTGCTTGAAGAAAAGAAGTTTGCAACTATAAAAGACATTCTCTCCACGATTAATGCCTCCGAAGTAATCGTTCTTTTTGAACATATCGACAAAAAGGAAGTTCCGGTGATTTTCAGGCTCCTTCCAAAAGACACTGCCGCAGAAGCCTTTATGGAAATGGACCACGACTTTCAGGAACTTCTCATCAAGAGTTTTTCTGACTCCGAACTTAAGGCCGTCCTCGATGAACTGTACGCAAACGATACTGCCGATATCATTGAAGAAATGCCTGCCAACGTTGTTGAACGAATTTTAAATCAGGTTGATCCTGCAATCAGAAAAGACATCAACCAGCTCCTGCAGTACCCGGAAAATTCTGCCGGTTCAATCATGACCACAGAATATGTTTCGCTCCGTCTCGGCATGACAGTGGGCGAAGCAATCAACCATATCCGCAACACCGGTATTGATAAAAAATCTTTCTACGCATGCTACGTTACCAAGAATAGAAAACTCATCGGCCGTATTTCCGTAAAGGACCTCCTTCTTGCAAAGGATGACTCGGTAATAATCGATGATTTGATGAAGACAAATGTAATAAGCGTAAACACACTGGATGACAAGGAAGAGGTTGCAAAACTCCTTTCCCAGTATAATTACTATGCCCTGCCGGTTGTTGACCGTGACGGAAGAATGGTGGGTATCATCTCTTTTGACGACGCTCTCGACGTAATGGAAGACGAAGCAACAGAAGATATCGAAATCATGGGTGGTATGACCCCTTCAGAAAAGACATACCTGCGTTCGTCACCCCTTGATCTGTTCAGGCACCGTATCGGCTGGCTCCTCCTTCTGATGGTGTCAGCAACCTTTACGGGGCTCATCATTACAAATTTTGAAAACGCTCTGGCAGTCCAGGTTGTGCTCGCTGCCTTTATCCCGATGCTGATGGACACGGGCGGTAATTCAGGTTCCCAGTCATCAGTAACAATTATCCGTGCCCTTTCCCTGGGCGAAATTGAATTCCGTGATATTCCCAAGATTGTATTTAAAGAGTTTTTTACAGCCTTTCTGTGCGGTCTTGTTCTTTCCTGCGCGTGTTTTGCAAAACTTATGGTCATCGACAGAATTATCCTGGGCAACGAATCGGTAACACTTCTGGTTGCACTCACTGTCTGCGTAACAATGTGGGCGACAGTTATCATCGCAAAACTTATCGGCTGTTCGCTTCCGCTATGTGCTAAAAAACTCGGTTTTGACCCGGCTGTTATGGCAAGTCCGTTTATTACAACAATCGTCGATGCGGTTTCCCTTCTTGTTTATTTTGGAATTGCAAAGGCACTTTTGTTCTAAACTGCTATAAAAACTGTTAAATTCAATAAATCAGTGTTATGACTCTTTTGTATTTTCCAAATTGAATTATACTGTTTTTATATTACAGGTGAAAACTTTTGGAGTTAAAAATACATGGGAGAGCTTGAGCAGACCTATTCATCATTAAGGGAAGAAGTTGTAGAAAAAAACATCTACTTTATGTGGAAGTTTTTCCCTTTTGTTTTACTTGCAGCTGCTATCATTGAAACAGTTCTTTTTTTTACCGTAAACGGCAGTGTAAACGTTCAGAATGATGAGGTTTACCTTCTTAAAAACTGGACTGCTTTTCACGCATTTTTTCCCACCGTACACGCTTTAACGGCCTACGCAGTCTTTTATTTTTTATTTTCCTGCACACACGCAAGTTATCTTCAGAAAAAGATTTATTACCTTGCTTCGATTTATTTTGCGTTTACCGGTTATATTTTTGGTCATCCGGGCTTTAACAGTCTGGTTCTCCTTTACGTTGTTCCTATTCTGATTTCTGCGGTTTTCAGCCTACGGGCAATCAAAATCACAAGTGCAATCTCAGGAGTTCTTGTTGCCACATACTGTATTTATCAGGGCGTAACAAGACATACAACTTATTACATTCCTCTTGGCGTAATTATTCTTTTTATCCAGGGATTGTGTTCCTTCCTTGCCATGGGAATGAACAACGTTTTTGATGAACTTTTCATGAAAAATGTTGCGGCAGTTAATTACTCGGACGAAATAGACAACAGTCAGACTGTTGATAAACTTACAGGCGCCTGGGTTTACGAAAAACTTTACCGCGACATCACTACGTTGGTATTCAAGTCGGTTGCCTTTATCGACATTGATGATTTTAACCGGGTTAATGAAAAGTTCGGGGAAGAAATCGGCGACTGGGTTCTGATCAACCTTGTAAAAAATCTTTCTTCACCTTTGATTCGAATTTACCGCTATGAAGGCGACAAGTTTGTAATTGCAAGTCTGATGACAGCAGAAAAACTTCTTGAATCTGTAAGCGAAGGAATTTCAAAATTCAAATCGGATACCGAGCAGAGAACCGGCGGAACGATGGTTACGGCTTCCTGCGGAATCACAGGAGCAAGTACTTCTATCCGTGATGATATTAAAAAAGGAAAGAGTGTTTTGTTTCTTCTTAAAAAGACCGGAAAAGACCGGATCAAATTCTTTAAATAGTTACTGGTTTTTTATTGAATCTGCCTGTTCAACTCTTTTTACAAAAAAGTCCAGGTTTGTTCCGATAAAAAGCGCGATGTAAACCGAAAGCACAACTCCGATAAAAATGCAGACAAATACCTGAATCGCAGGAATCGCATGTGCGGTTAAAATTGTTGCAAAAATCATGCAAAGAACAAGAATGATACCGGTTATTACCCATTGCTTCATTGATACTTTTTTTAACGAGTATTTTTCCGGGTAAACTTTCTGCATTATATCAAAAAGAGTCAGTCCTTCGTATGTTGAATAATCTTCGTGGCGTCTGGCAAGAATCCGTTCTGCCTTTGTCATCATTCTGATATTTGTACGGCAGTCTTTACATGATAAAAGGTGAAGGGTAACTTTGAAAGGAATCCGCTGATTCTTATCAAGGGCAAAAAAAGTGTCCATGACGTGCTGACATGTTTCGTTTTTCATTTGTACTCCTTGAGCTTTTCAAACAAAGTTCTTTTGGCACGGAAAATGTGGGACTTAATCGTATTGACCGGAACGCCGGTTGTTTCGCTGATGTCCTCATAATTCATGCCGAGAAAGAAATACAATTCAAGACATTGCCCGTACTGCTCCGGAAGTTCCCTGATTGCCTCCTGAACTGCCTGTCGTGTGGCCGCCTTGAGGTTTTCTTCTTCCGGATCGTCAATGTTTGAACAAATTTCTTCCTCATTGGAAAGATTTTCTACGTCTTTCCGTGTTTTTGCAGAGTCGATTGCCGTTGTAAAAGCGATTTTTGTCAGCCAGGTGGAAAACTTGCTTTGACCGTTAAAGGTCGAAAGATTTTTAAACACCTTTAAAAAAACTTCCTGAACAAAATCCTCTGTGTCCGCGTTGTTATGAAAAAATCTCATTCCAACTGCTTCTACACGCTTCTGGTACAAGGCCATAAGCGTTGCAAAAGCCACCGAATTTCCGGACAGGATTTCCTTTATCAGAAACCTGTCGCGTATAGACTCAAGATAGTTTTCTATCCTGGATAGTCTATTTTTCATTCGGGAGCATTTTGTAGAATATAATGTTCATAATACCAAGCACGAGTGGAATCAAGCCGCCCAGAAGTCCCCATGAAATTGAATTCATCAGGAAGAACATAAGGGTAAGCATTACACCCACGCCTGTCAGGCTAAGGCCCGAAAATAAGGCAAACAGCCTGAAATTAAAACGCTTTACTTCGTAAGTTCCCTTGGAAATCTGCATTTTAATTTCGTGGTGACGCCATAAAAGTGCAAAAAAGATAAGTACTGCCGCAAATACAATTCCGATGATTGGAATCAAAGCAATTATTACCTGCGCAGCCGGACTGAATTGTTCCATAATAAACCTCACAATTGAGATTCATTATACATTATCTTTGTTGCGAATTTCTACACGTCGGATTTTTCCGCTGATTGTCTTTGGAAGTTCCTTTACAAATTCCAGCTCGCGCGGATGTTTGTAAACTGCCGTTCGCTCCTTTACAAAAGTTAACATCTCTATTCTGAGTTCTTCCGTAGGTTCATAGCCCTGTGCAAGAACAACAGTTGCTTTAACTGCCTGGCCGCGGTGTTTGTCAGGAATACCAGTAACAGCACATTCAAGGCAGGCCGGGTGCTGCTGGAAGATGCTTTCTACTTCGAACGGACTTACGCGGTAACCCGATGTTTTGATAAGGTCGTCATCGCGTCCGATAAACCAGTAGTAACCGTCTTCGTCAAAGTATGCGGTGTCACCGGTGTGATAAATTCCGCCTTCAAAAGCTTTGTCGGTAAGTTCCTGGTCCTTGTAATAGCCTGAGAATACTCCCACCGGTTTGCCTTCCTTAAAGTACAGGACAATTGAACCGACTTCGCCCGCCTTGCAAGGCTTTCCGTCAGCGTTGACAATGTCCATGTCGTAGCCCGGTCCCGGTTTTCCCATTGAACCCGGTTTTGGAGTCATGTCAGCAAAGTTTCCTGCAAGAAGTGTAGTTTCGGTCTGGCCGTATCCTTCGTACATGCGGATTCCTGTCATTTCGTAGAACTTGTTGTATACTTCTGGATTTAATGCTTCGCCTGCTGTAACACAGTGCTTGAGAGAAGACAAATCGTAAGTATCAAGTTTTGAACGGATAAGATAGCGGTAAACAGTCGGCGGTGCACAGAAAGTTGTAATTTTGTACTTCTGGATTTTCTGCAGAATTACATACGGTTTGAATGACATCATGTCGTATACAAATACGGCAGAACCGCAGATCCACTGTCCGTAAAGTTTTCCCCACATGGCTTTTGCCCAGCCGGTTTCTGCGATTGTAAGGTGGAGACCGTCGTCAACAACCTGCTGCCAGAATTTGGCTGTAGTGATGTGGCCGAGAGGGTAGGCAAAGTTATGCTGTACCATCTTCGGATAACCTGAAGTTCCAGAAGTAAAGTAGCGGAGCATAATGTCTGAGTTTTGTGTATTTGCGTCACCTGTCGGACGTGTAAAGCTTTCGCTCTGTTTTTCAAATTCTTTTGCAAAGTCAATCCAGCCGTCTTTTGGAGCGCCGACGCGTACAAGATGTTTTACTGTCGGAGAGTCCGGCATTGCCTTTTCTACTTCTGCGCTTACGTTTTCTTCGTCAACACAGATAATCATTTTAATGTCAGCCGCGTTTGTGCGGTATTCGATGTCTTTTTTTACAAGCTGGTTTGTTGCAGGAACGGCAACGGCTCCGATTTTATGCATTGCAAGCAGAATCGGCCAGAATTCCCAGCGGCGGCGGAGAATAAGCATGATAGCGTCGCCTTTTTTGATTCCCATTGAAGTTAAAAAGTTTGCCGCCTTGTTTGTAAGAAGTGATATTTCCTTAAAGTTGAATCGTCTTTCTTCCTTGTCATCAATCCAGAGCATGGCAAGTTTTTCCGGGGCTTCTTTGGCGTATCTGTCTACGATGTCGTAAGCAAAGTTGAAATTCTCAGGTACCTTTATTTTAAAATTCTTTTTGATGTCCTCATAACTGGAAAAATCGATGTCGTTCTGCAAATAGTCTTTTAAAAAGTTCATTGTAGTTTCCCCTACATTAATTTTTTGTAAAAAGTATTTTTAATGGCAGAATAATTTTGCCTTTCATTAAATTAGACGAGGCAGATTTTAAAAAGGTTGCAGAAAAATTTAAAAAAAATTCTTTTTTTTGTTAAAAATAATTATATTTTAATAAATGGCAGTGTACGAAGAGCGCAGTTTTACAGATTCAAATACTCAGCAGCAGATTCAATATGTTTTATACAGAAAGCATATTAAAAACATAATTCTCCGTGTGGACCCGAGCGGAACGATTATGGTATCTGCTCCGATATTTTCGCCTTTGTATAAAATCCAGAAGTTTATTTCTGAAAAAATTGAATTCATCAACCGCGCCCGCTCACGTCTTGAGTCTAAAAAAGTAATCAGGACCGGAAAGTTTGATTCAAAAATGAAGGAAAAATGTACGGCCGTTTTTATGCCGCTCATCGACAGTGTCTACGAAAAGTTTAATGCTGAGGGAATAAAGGTTCCGTACCCGGTTTTAAAAATCAGAAAGATGAAAAGCCGGTGGGGCTCATGCATTCCGTCCAAAAAGCAGATTACGCTCAATATGAATTTGATTTATTTTGACGAAGACTGCATCAGGCAGGTTATAGTTCATGAGTTCTGCCATTTTATTTACCTGAACCACTCAAAGGACTTTTACGCGCTTATGGAACGCTTTGAAAGCAATTATAAAGTGTATCGTAAACGCCTCGAAAGTGTTATTCTTATATAAATAAGGCCTGTTCAAGAGGCTGTTATGTTGAGCGAAGGCTGCCGCACAGGGTAAAGACCAGGCACCTTCCGGAGGTATCATGAAAAAATTATTGACCGCACTTATGGCACTTACATTGATTGGAGTCGTTTCGTGTGCAAAAACCGGTAAAAAATCAACTGAAAGCACCGTATCATCTTCTGCCGGAACTTACGCAAGCAAGGCTCCTGATTTTAATTTAAATCTTTCTGATAAAGGAAACGGCAGACAGGTAAGCCTCAAAGATTATGAAGGAAAAACTCTGCTTCTGCATTTCTGGGCAACCTGGTGTCCGCCATGCCGCGCAGAACTTCCAGGCATGCAGGCTCTTTTTGAAAAGCTTGAATCCCAGGGCGATGCCAGAAAACTTGAATTCCTTGCGGTTTGTGTTTCTGACACGGAAGATGCCCGTTCAGCCTTTATGAAAGAAAACAATTATACATTTACCGGAGCCCTCGACCAGAGCGGTATCGTTGCCGCACGATACGGTGTCCAGGGAATTCCGACTTCTGTGCTGATTGGACCAGACGGCACAGTGTTAAAACTTAATGTAGGCATGATGAGCGAAGAAAAACTTGCTCAGTTTGTAGAAGGTTATGTCGAATAAAATTCACTTTTCAAAACTTTCTGTGTTTTTACTTGCTGTCTCTCTCTGCCTTATTGCTGCGGGCGTTCTGCTCGGCGACAATCTGACTGTCTTCAGAAAGGCAGTTTTTATCTGTATGGAGTGTGTGGGAATTGCTTAAGGCTTTCAGGAACTCAAAGATTCGCAGAAAATTAGTTCAATTTACTGCAATGCTTGTCTACAATGCTGACGTAAAACGCTGGTTCACAGGCGGCATTTCTTCAAGCCCGCTCAAGAATGTCTGCGTTCCGGGGCTCAACTGTTATTCGTGCCCGGGTGCCGTTGCTTCCTGTCCGCTTGGCTCATTGCAGAACACGATTGGAAACGGCAGGTTCCCTTTTTTTGTGACAGGCTTTCTGCTTTTGACAGGAACACTTTTTGGACGCATGGTGTGTTCATTTTTGTGTCCCTTCGGCCTTGTCCAGGAACTTTTATACATGATTCCGCTTCCAAAACTTAAAAAGAGCCCCAGGACACTGCGCGTAACAAGAAAAATTTCTCTCCTGAAGTATTTTATCCTTGCCTTTATGTGCATTTTGATTCCGGCATTTTTGTATTTTAAAAATGGAATTTCTTCGCCGCTTTTTTGCAAGTGGTTTTGTCCTGCCGGAACCGTTTTTGCCGGATGGCCTTTGACCGCGCTCAACGAATATTTACGCTCTGCGGCGGGGCACATTTTTTTGTGGAAGAGTGCGGTTGCTGTAAGCTTTATTGTATGGTCAGTTTTTATGTACAGGCCTTTCTGCCGCTTTTTCTGTCCGCTTGGTGCAATTTATTCTTTTTTTAATAAAACTGCAATTTTCGGAATAAAGGTCGATAATAAAAAGTGTACTGATTGCAACGCCTGCACTAATTTTTGTAAAATGGATGTATTAAAAATCAACGACCGTGAGTGCATCAGATGCGGTGAGTGTATACAACGTTGCAAATTTGGCGCAATAAAATAGGGGACTTCTATGAAAACGCTTCGTATTTCACTTTTTAAAAATCAAAAAACGAATTTGATATTACTGTCAGGGGTCGGAATTTTTCTTCTTCTGATGGTTGGTGTCATTCAGTTTTTCATTATCGGCGGTCAGAAAGAGACTCTGCGAAAAATCAGAATTGCCCAGCACATTGCACTTGATAATTATGTCCAGACACTTCCTGTGGACGATAAAATTTCCCAGATTTTTCTTGTAAGTGTTGAAGGAAACCGCAAATACATTCCCGTAGAAAAGACAGGCGCCCTGATTGGAAATCCGCGTGTAGGCGAGCCTCTGGTTCCGGGCGGAGTTTTACTTTTCAGCTTTAATATTGCAAATTCAAAAGAGCAGGTAATTGAATACATAAAATCAATCAAGGATTATTATTACTTTCACAACAAGGTACCGCCATACGTTTCCATTGACCAGGAAGGCGGCTATGTAAACCGTCTGCGTGGAATTACAGAAATGCTTCCGTCGGCAAAACTTGTTGCATCCGAATACACTCTTGAAGAAGCGGCTGTACTGTATGCAAACCAGGCAAGACAAATGGCCGAACTCGGCTTTTCGCTCAACCTTGCTCCTGTTGCAGAAATCGAAACAAAATTCAACGAAGATTTTCTTGATACACGCTCCTTTGGAACTCTTGAACAGGTTACTGCCTACGGAAGTGTACAGATACAGCAGTTTAAGGCACAGAAAATCGGCTCTGCCATCAAGCACTTTCCGGGAAACACAAACCTTGACCCGCATACGGGACTTCCGGAAATTTCTGTAAACAAAAGCGAATTGAATTCAACTTATATTGAACCGTTCAGAAAACTTATGCCTTATGCGGACGCTGTTCTGATGAGCCATGCGCGCATAAATGTAATTGACAATCCGGCCGCTGACAGTCAGACACCAGCCTGCCTTTCAGATTACTGGGTTAAACGCATTATCCGCGGTGAACTCGGCTTTGACGGCCTTGTAATCAGCGACGATATTTTTATGGGCGCACTGGTTAAAAACGGTTATGACATGGAAACGGCCGCAGTAAGCGCAATTAACGCAGGCGTTGATGTTATCATGATCAGCGAAAAGCGTTTTGGCGACATTGCAAAAGTTCTTCTTGAACACTGCGAGGCTGACCCGAATTTTGCGACAAAACTCGACCGTGCCTGCCGCCACGTAATTGAATACAAAATCAAAAACGGACTTCTCCGCTACGAGTTGATTGGTAAAAATAAATTTGGTCCGATGTATGAACTTGTTCCTTTCCGGCCTGAGGAAAGATAATGAAGCAGAAGGACCGTGCCAGAAAACTTACGGGGGAGCAGGGCTTTGAGCAGTATTATTCTGAGCTGTTCGGTGAACGCTGGCCTGCGTTAAAGGACGCTCTTCTCGGAAAAGACAGTCCGCTTTCATATGATGCAGGCGGAAAGGACAAATACTTTCTGGACTCAGCCTCTGTCCGGGCCGCTGCAAGCCTTCCTCTTTCAGGCTCAAAATCAATTCTTGATATGTGCGCGGCTCCCGGTGGAAAAACCGTTGTAATTGCCTCCTGTATGGATAAGGACGCACACTTACTTTCCAACGAACGTTCAAACGACAGAAAGAACCGCCTTGTAAACACTGTAAAAAACTGTCTTCCTCCGCAAATCGCAGAACGCGTAACAGTTATCGGTAAGGACGGGGCAACCTTGTGTCTGGCTCCTTCTAACCGCTTTGACCGCATTCTGCTCGACGCTCCATGTTCTTCCGAGCGGCATGTTCTCCAGGACCCCAATTATCTCAAGGACTGGTCTCCTTCAAGAATCAAAACTCTTGCAGCTGCACAGTGGGCTCTTCTTTCCAGCGCCTGGAGAATGCTCAACGAGGGCGGCTTTATGGTTTATTCAACCTGTGCGCTCAATCCTGATGAAAACGATAATGTAATTCAAAAACTCCTTAAAAAATTTGACGATGTAGAAGTGCTGACCTGCCGGGAGGGCAGCGGACTTTCTTCAACTGTAGGCGAGCTTGCCGTTTCTGATGTGAGCGCGTTCTGCAATGCACAGCTTCCGCTCGGCGAGCAGACCCGTTTTGGCCGTCACGTTCTGCCTGATACAAGTGAAGGGGCTGGTCCTTTATATTATTGTGTCCTGTCTAAAAAAAATCTCCAAATTCAATAGAAAATCCGTTTAAGTTATGTTATATTTAAAATAGCAAAAGAGGTTTTTTTTATGAACAACACGTCTAAGGAACAGAAACTTCAAACTATTATCGAAATGGAGCGCATGCTCAGCGAAATCCAGGATATGGACGTTTTGCTCGAACGCATTCTGACAGAAGCACGCGGTATTGTACGCGCTGATGCCGGTTCAATTTATGTAGTAGAAGACAATAACTTAAAGATTAAATACGCACAGAATGATACACAGCTTCGTAAGCTTACACCGGGAACAAAACTTCCTTATGTGGCATTTTCTTTCCCGATTACAGAAAAATCAGTTGCAGGATACTGCGTTCTTTCCGGAAAAATCCTCAACATCAAGGACTGTTATAAACTTCCAAAAGAGGTTCCTTATTCATTCAATAAATCAACAGACGTAACAACAGGCTACCGCACAAAGTCCATGCTGAGCATTCCTCTCAAAATGGCAAACGGCCGTATCCTTGGTCTTCTTCAGATTATCAACGCTCAGGACGAACAGGGCGAAGTAATTGAATTTGACGAAGACGCCGAATTATACATTACACACTTTGCTTCCAACGCTACACAGGCACTTGAACACGCATACCTGACAGGTAACATGATTATGCGTATGCAGCGTATGGCTCAGTACCGTGACCCTAAAGAAACTTTCCCGCACGTTGAACGTGTTTCTTCTTTTGCTCTTGAAATTTATGACCGCTGGGCCGCAAACCATGGAATTCCAAATTACGAACAGCAGAAATTCCGTGACAACTTAAAGATTGCGGCAAAATGTCATGACTTTGGTAAAATCGGTGTATCGGATTTAATTCTCAAAAAGGAATATCCGCGCTTTACAGAAGAAGAACGCGATATCATGAAGGGGCACACCTGCGTAGGTGCCATGCTCTTTACTGAACCTGAATCAGCCCTCGACGAAATGTGCCGTGACGTTGCACTCCGCCACCACGAATGGTGGGATGGAAGCGAACGCGGTTATCCTGGAAAAATCGACTATACAAAACTTATTCCGGGGGATCCGGTTCCACGCGCCGAGCCTCTCAAACACGATGAAATTCCTCTTGCAGCACGTATTGTAGCGCTTGCCGATGTATTTGACGCTTTGAGCCATAAACGTGTCTATAAGTCGGCCTGGTCAATCGAAGACTCGTTCCAGGAAGTACAGAATCTTTCGGGTACTCAGTTTGACCCTGAAGTTGTAATGGCTTTTATGCAGGTTAAAGACCGCATCTGCGCTATCAACGCAATGTGGGAACTTTCCAACGAGTAGGCTTTTATTCTTTTGCGGCACTTCTGATTTGTGCTGCGTATTCATTCATCAATAACTGGCTTGTCTGTCTCTCAAATGATGCTGCAAACTTCTGCAGTTCTTTTTTGCCGTAAGTTTTTGAACCGCTTCCGCCGAGTCCGAGGGAGGCGAGTGTAAGGTTAAAGTTGCGTTCGCTCATGCGTTCGCCGATGTTTTCTTTTGTAAAAACTGTTCCGCGGTCGTTCATTACAAAAATCTGCTTTTTAACGAGACGGTCTGCAAAGGCAATGTCGCGTGTTACAACGATGTCCGTATCCCTGCAGTTTTCAAAAATATAATCGTCTGCCGCACCTGCTTCTTTTGAACAGATTACCATTTTAAAAATGTCAGAGTTTTCCGGACAGGGAATCTGGTGGTTTGCGACAAAAACTACGTTCATTTTTTTTGATTTTGAATTATTCAGTATGCAGTTACGTACCGGAAGCGGGCAGGAATCAGCATCTACCCAGATTATGAATTTGCTCATTTTATGTTTATTGCTTCGTCGAGTTTTCTGATCATGTCTTCGGCAAGTTTTTCAGCTTCTACTTCGGAGCCGATTGTCGAATTCTGTGTGATTTTGGCTGTCTTTGATTTTTCTTTGTAAAGTTCGTCGCAGAGCATAATGCCGGCCATGATTGCAATCTGCATCTGGTTGTGCATCATTCCGTTTTCTTCAATTGCATCTACGATTTTTTTATAATAACCCAATAATTTATTGAGGTAGGCTTCATCTTCTGAGGATTTGATTGAAAAGGAAGTTCCCAGCATATTAATTTGAAGTGTTCCCATAAAAAGACCTCAAATTAAAAAATATCGAATGTCGGCTGGCTTGAATCCGGTGTGCTTTCCTGGGAAGCAGGAGCTGATGGTGCAGGATTCATTGTATCAAAAGTATTTACAGGTGGCTGGACCGGTTTTTCCTGAACTGGTGCTGCTGGCGCAGCCTGTTGAACCGGTGCACTCTGCTGTGGGGCAGGGCTTGCTGCCTGTGGAGCCTGATTTACAGGTCCTGGATTTGCGGCAGTTGAACCTGCCTGATGAATTGCATTTTCGACACTGTCAAGGCGCTCGAGCGCCTTGAGAATGCCTGCCTCGATCTTGCCCTGGTCTGACTGAAAATTAGAAAACTGCTCCGTTTTTGCTGAAAGTGCGTTTGTGAGCTCTGCACATTTACTACGCAAAGCAGCATTTTCTGCATTAAGCTGTGCAATTTTTGCAACAGCGCTTTCTACTTTTTCTTCCAGAAGAAGGACCTGATCGAGTGAAATCATATTCTACCGCCTATTTGAGCGCTTTTTTAGCTACTTCAACTACAGCCTTGAAAGCTGCAGGGTCTTCGATAGCCATGTTTGAAAGTGCCTTGCGGTTAAGAGTTACACCGGCCTTGTTGAGACCGTCGATAAATCTTGAGTATGAAAGACCTTCGTCGCGTACTGCTGCGTTGATACGGCTGATCCACAACTGGCGGAAGTCGCCTTTGCGGTCACGGCGGTCAACGTATGCGTGACGGAGAGCTTTTGTTACAGCGTCTTTAGCTGCCTTGTAGTTTGTTCCGCGGCGTCCTGTAAAGCCACTTGCGAGCTTAAGGATCTTTGAGCGGCGGTTATTGCGTTTTGTACCATCTATTGCTCTAGACATGTTTTATCTCCTTAATTAGCCGTATGGAAGCTGCTGTTTGCGGATTCTTGCTGCTGAATCTTCAGAAAGAATTCCTGCACCACGGAGGTGCATCTTGCGTTTTGATGATTTCTTAGTCAAAATATGACGAAGATTCATTTTCTTGTACTTTACTTTACCTGTGCCTGTAAGTGTAAAACGTTTGGCAGAGGATTTCTTTGTCTTCATTTTAGGCATTTCTCTAACCTCATCCTATTTGGCTTTTGAGTTCAGTGTCATCGACATAAAACGGCCTTCCATAGCAGCCGGTTTTTCGATGGCGTACGAACCTTCTCTAAGCCTTTTCTCTACTTCTTTCAGGACATCATAGCCGAGTTCGGTGTGTGCGAGTTCGCGTCCGCGGAAGCGGATTGTAACTTTTACCTTATCTCCCTCGTCCAAAAATTCCTGAACATGTTTTGCCTTAGTATCAAGGTCGCCTGAGCCGATTTTCGGCTGCATGCGGATTTCCTTAATCTTAAGGGCTTTCTGGTTCTTGCGGGAATCACGGAGTCTTTTTTCCTGCTCGTACCTGTACTTTCCAAAGTCCATGATTTTACAAACCGGCGGATTTGCGTTTGGTGAGACTTCTACAAGGTCCAGATTTCTCTCTTTTGCTAATTCTAAGGCTTCCCGAGTAGCTACAATACCATTCCTTCCACCTTCATCATCAATCAAGCGAACCTCACGAACACGAATCTGTTCGTTTATTCGTAAACCTTTTACGTCTGCCAACGTTCCTCCTTGTGTCTGAAAACACACTTTGATAAGTTCTAATAATATATCAAAAAATAATAAATGTTGTCTAGTCGAATTTTGTTCTATTACCGTGATTTAGACTATTTTTTTAACTGTTGAACAAGAATGCGAACTTTGTTATGTTTTTTCTATGTATTTATTTTTGTTTGCCCTGATTCCCGTGGCAATGATTTACTACGGATTTTCAATTTACTCACTCGAAGGTTCATTCAATACTTTAAAAAATAAACTTTTTGTGTGCATTTACGGACTTGTTTCTGCCGCCGTTGTGTGCACAGTTCTCGGCTTTTTTGTATTCTTCCCTGAATACACAGGAACAAATGCCGCCCTTCGCGCACTGTTCCGCTGGCTCCGTTCTTTTTTTGCGCCGGCCCTTCTGTTTGTACTTTATTTTTTCTGGTCAAACGACCTGATTTCTGAACGAAAGACTTCTTTCTTGTTTTTTGCGCTTCCGTTTTACGCTGTCTGGCTTCCTTTCTGCGTGCTGTTCAGCCTTGAAAGTCCGACCTTCTTTACGATTTTTATTGAACCGTCACTTGTTCTTCTGATGCTCATTGTAGTTTCCGCAGATTTACGTAGACTTTTTGATTCACAGACGAGGGGTGACAAATTCATTTTTGGAATTCTGATTTTTGTTGAATCCCTTATTCCGGCGGTTATTTACAGCCTCTGGTATGCAGGCCTCTTTATCATGATCTGGGCTATTCCGGCACTTTTGTACGCCGCCCTCTGTTTTTTACGAAGCGGCCTCAAGGCAAGTGCCCTTAATATTGCAGAAAAAATCCGCTCATAAAAAATAGGCTGTCCTGTTAAGGACAGCCTTTTTCAGTGTTTTTCAGTATTATGCTTTTCCGGCAGAACCGAGAACTTCGATGTTTTTGTGCATGTACATCTTTTTGAGTTCGTCACGGGCAGGACCGAGGTATTTACGCGGGTCAAATTCGCCCGGGTTTTCTGCAAGAACCTTGCGTACTGCTGCAGTCATTGCAAGACGACCGTCTGAGTCGATGTTGATTTTGCAGACAGCTGATTTTGCAGCCTTTCGGAGCTGTTCTTCCGGAATACCTACTGAATCAGGAATCTTTCCGCCGTACTGTTCGATAATCTTTACGTATTCAACAGGAACAGAAGATGAACCGTGCAGTACAATCGGGAATCCCGGGAGTTTCTTTTCAATTTCTTCAAGAACGTCAAAAGCCAGCGGCGGCGGAATCAGAACACCGTCAGCGTTGCGTGTACACTGTTCAGGAGTAAACTTGCAGCGTCCGTGGCTTGTTCCGATGGAAATTGCCAGTGAGTCAACACCGGTCTTTGAAACAAAGTCCTGAACTTCTTCCGGCTTTGTGTAGTGGCTTGATTCGGCAACTACGTCGTCTTCTACACCGGCAAGAACACCGAGTTCGCCTTCAACTGTTACATAGTCTTTCTGTGAATGTGCAAAATCGCAGACCTGTTTTGTAAGTGCAACGTTCTCATCGTAAGGAAGGGCAGAGCCGTCGATCATTACGGAAGAAAATCCGCTTTCGATACAGTCCTTGCAAAGTTCAAATGAACTTCCGTGGTCAAGGTGAAGGACTACAGGAATGTCATAGCCGAGTTCGTGTGCGTATTCAACTGCACCGCGTGCCATGTTTTTGAGAAGGTTTTTGTTGGCGTATTTGCGTGCGCCGGCAGAAACCTGGAGAATAACAGGTGATTTTGTTTCTACACAGGCCTGAATGATGGCCTGGAGCTGTTCCATATTGTTGAAGTTGTAGGCAGGAATTGCGTATCCGCCTTTTATTGCCTTTGCAAACATGTCTTTTGTGTTTACAAGCCCCAGTTCTTTGTAACTTGTCATTTATACTCCTTTAAAGCCTTGGCGGCAGCCACGCGCCAGGACGGCGCGAATAGCAATTGCAGGCTTCAGAATGCAATTGCCCATGATAAAAATTACCAGGGATGTAATTTTTATCATGCCTCCTTCTTAAAAAATAGTGTTTTACACGCTAATTATGATGTCGAAAGCACTAAAAATCAAGTTGAATTGAAAATAAAACAAAAATATTCAAACAAAGAGTTTGACAAAGACGAAAGAGGAAAATATAATCAAAATGTTATTATAATTATTTTGATAATTGACCGATAATAAAATGTCGTTTTGTAAAAAAACACATGAAGGAGTTTTTAATGAAAAAAGGCGTAGTTCTTTTAACTAGTCTTGCTCTTCTAGCAGCTTTCTGTGCTCCAGTTGTAGCTCAGCCTAGCAGTAGAGCAGTTGAAACTTTTATTGTTGATGATTTTGACAATAAGGGCGAAAAAAACGCTTATCAGCAGATGTCTGGTAGCGAACAGTGGACCTGGAACATCCAGACAAGCCGCAACATCAATAAAGATGGCGGTTTCCCAAAGATGGATTATTTTGATGGTCAGCCTAATTCTCTTAAGGCACTTAATAAAGATAAAGAGTCTTCTCCAAAAGTTCTCGGCGTTAAGACAAGTTATCTTCGCAAGGGAGAAAACTGGTTCGAAGTTTACCCTGAATTTGACGGCAAGGCTTACGAAATCCCATTCGTAGGAACAGCTACACAGATTGACTTCTGGGTATGGGGTGCAAATTACCTTTACTACATTGATCTTCTCGTTCGTGACGCTGATGGTCGTGTTCATACTCTTCCTGCAGGAAATCTTGCATTCAACGGCTGGAAAAACCTCGTTGTAACAGTTCCTGGTCATATCCGTCAGCACTCAAGACTCCGCTCAGGCCCGACAGAAATGACATTTGTAGGTTTCAGAGTTCGTACAGATCCTGATGAATATGTTGATGATTTCAATATTTTCTTTGATCAGTTGAAGTATACAACTAACACATTGAGCAATATCTTTGACGGTTATGAACTTAAAGATATTGAATTCGGTGATTCAAGTTCAAAATCAAGCAGTTCTGGTTCTAGTTCTGCGGGAGATGCAAAATAATGAAAAAGTTACTTACAGCAGTTCTTGCTTTAACAGTTTCAGGTTTGGTGTTTGCACAGACTTCAAGCCTCTCGGAGCCAGATCCGACAATCATCGGTGCAGATTCTGCAAAACAGGCTCTCCGCGAAATTTCTGTTGACCGCTTCGAAATCGAAGGTTCATGGAATTCGCACATTTCACCGGACTATGGTGTAATCGCTTCAAGACTTTTTGACGGTAGCCCTGCTATGAAGGAACCTCTCAAAGGTGAAGAAGAAGCAGAAGATACAAAGGTTCTTGGTGTAAAAGTTGAATTCTTCCGCCGTGGAGTTAACTCATTCTATATCAAATCAGCACGCCCGATCCCAATCGAAGGTGTTACAAAAACAATCAGCGTTTGGTGTGCAGGACGTAACATGAACCATGAAATTTACATCCTTGTTCAGGATTACTTTGGAAACAATTTTGAATTGTATCTCGGTAACCTCGGATTCAGCGGATGGAAAAAGCTTACTGTAGCAGTTCCGCCAACTCCGGATGGAGAACATGGAATTATCCAGCAGAGTGCTTACAATGGAGTTAAACCGGGACTTCGTATCCTTGGTTTCCGCATCGATTGTAACCCGATGCTCGCACGCGGTCAGTATTATGTATACTTTGACGACCTTCGCGCTGTAACAGATCTTTACGATCTTGAAAACCGCGACGAAGACGATATTATGGACGACTGGTAGTCGTAACTTCTTCAAAAAAGACCTGCAATGCAGGTCTTTTTTTTTGCTTTAAATCACTTTGTATAATTTTGCCCGGCCGCTCTTTCCGCTTTCTTTTACTAATCCCATCTTTAACAAAAGCCAGACTAAAAGCGGGTTGTAGGATGCGTTTTTAGCGGCACTTGATTTTGTATGACCTTCATTCATTAACTGTTCTGTAAGTGCCTTCTGGAGCTGCGGTTTTGTAAATTCCTTCCTGTATTCAACTGGAAGAAGATTTATCCAGTCGGCCTTTGTTTTAAAAACCTTCTTTTCGTAAATCTCAACAAGCTGTTTGTCAAAAACTATCCAGTCCTTTAAATGACGCCTGCTTTTATTCAGTGTCTGTATCTTATTTTCTGTTTTCCGTCTTATTTCAAGTTCTTCAACGTATAAAACTTCGAGAGTAAAACCCTCCTTTAAAAAATACGGATACATTTTGGTCATTGAGCGCAGGGCAGGGTATATTGTCGGATGATTTGCGCTTTTGCGCATGGAAAGCAGACTGCCGTCAGCCCGGATTGTTTTTATTGTTTTGTTTAATGCGACCGGATGCACGATTTTAATCTTCTTTTTGTTTTGCAGCATGAATTCTGTCTTTTTTGCGAGCGAAGAAATGTTTGCAGTTTGAATCTCAACCGCGTCTCCGTTTTTTGTCTGTATGTCCAGGATAAAGGGGCCGTATTTTTGTTCTGTAAGTGAATCATCTTCAACCGCGTACATCTTTTTAAGCACTGCATGAAGCGAAGTTTCGTTGTATGTATTTATCATTTTTCAGTCATTATAGCGGTTCTGAATTATTTAATCAAAATCTTAAAAAAAAGTTATTTTCGGAGAAAAAAGTGGTTGACTTTATGAATTTATTGGTTAAAATATTAATTAAGTGGGAAAAAGTGGGACAAAGTGGTAAATTAGTGGTATGGAACTGTTAACAGGAGAATACAGGAATACGCTTGATGAAAAGGGCCGAATCCTTTTTCCGTCAAAGCTTAGAACTGAGTTATTCAAAGATTCAGAAAAAAATGTTCTCATTGTTACACAGTCTTTTGACCGCTGTTTATGGCTTTACACTGTTGATGAATGGAAGACCCTGTCTTCTAAAATCATGGAAACAGCTTCTCCTTTTAACAAACAGAACCGACTTGTTTTGCGAAGTTTGATTGCTCCTGCCCAGGAAATTGAACTTGATAAAGCCGGCCGTCTTTCTGTTCCCCAGAGTCTCCGCGATTACGCGGGGCTTTCCAAAGATTGCGTAATTCTTGGAATCAACAAGTATATGGAACTTTGGGACGCAGATACTTACGCTAAGTACCTTGAAGAAAATGATGACAGCATTAAGGATGCTGCAGAGGCACTCAGTACGATAAGTCTGTGATTTTAATCTGGCTGGTTTAACCAGTGCAGTTTATCGCGAGGAAAAGGTTTTGGAAGTTGTTCATACTCCGGTTTTGCTAAAGGAATGTTTATCTTATTTAAGTCCTGCCGGCGAAAAGTTTGAGAGTGATGGCCTTATGATTGATTCCACACTGGGTGAGGGTGGACATTCAAATGCGTTTCTTACGGAATTTCCAGGACTACATATAATCGGTTTGGACGCCGATAAGACAATTCAGGCCCGGGCCAGGGAGAGACTTGCTCCATTCGGCGACCGGATGAATTTCTTTAACGGCTGGTTCAACGATTTTTACGAGAATTACGACATGTCTGGAAGAAGACCTGACATAATTCTCTTTGATTTAGGCATTAGTGTTTATCACTATGAAAAAAGCGGGAGGGGATTTTCTTTCCGTTACGACGAGGAGCTTGATATGCGGCTTAATACCGCTGAGGGGGAAAGCGCCGCTGACGTCGTTAACACATGGAAAGAGAAGGAGCTGGCAGATGCAATTTATCTGTACAGTGACGAAAAATATAGCCGCCGGATTGCAAGAGCGATTGTTGAGGCCAGAACGGGTGGAAAAATTACCTCTTCAAAAGCATTGGCCGGCATTATTTATGACTGCGTTCCTGGTGATTACCGCCATGGACGCATTCATCCGGCAACGAGAACTTTTCAGGCACTGCGGATTATCGTTAACAGCGAGCTGACCCGACTGCCAAAAGCGTTGCACAGGGCATTCAATGTCCTTAACGATGGCGGAAAAATGGGTGTGATTACTTTTCACAGCCTTGAAGACAAAATCGTTAAAAATTATTTCAGAAATCTTGGGCGCAAGTGTGTTTGTCCGCCTCAGCAGGCTGTGTGTACCTGCGGTGGAACACCTTGCGCTGAAGTTTTAACAAGAAAACCGGTTGAGCCGACTGATGAGGAAGTGAAGGTAAATTCACCGAGCCGCAGTGCAAAACTTCGTGTTGTCAGAAAAATCCGTGACGCGGGCGATGAAAGAATTGCCGGTGTTGGAATTGACGGCGGGAATGAGTAATGAAAAAGCGTGAGTTCAAGGTAAAACTGATTGCTCTGATTGCAACTCTTTTGATTCCGTTGCTGCTTGTTCTGCAGGCATTTCAGGCGCACAGGTACAAAAAACTCCGGGCCGAAATACGCAGTCTTGAAGACAAACAGGTTGAACTTGTTGAACAAAATAAAAAGCTGATTTCAGAAATCAGCGTGCTGTCGAGCTCGGAACGAATTGAGAAAATTGCCGAAGACGAGCTTGGAATGCACAAAGCGGGCACAAATGATATTGTCCGCGTAGAAATAAAAGGGGAAGAAAAAAAGTAAGTTTATGGGTGTTCTTGCTGCTGACACAAATCATCAAAGTTCTCTTCTTGATATGGCGTCTTTACTGGACGCTGTTGACGGTTCTGTTATCGGGGACTGTTTTGATTCATCATCATTTTATTTTTCTTCCGTTGTAACCGACAGCAGAAACGTCGTAAACGGCTCACTCTTTGTTCCTCTTATCGGAACACAGCAGGACGGTCACAAATACATTCCTTCCGCTCTGGAAAAGGGCGCTTCTGTTGTTTTTGTCCAGAAATGCGCATTTAAGGTTGATGCACAAACTTTTGAAAATTATTCAATTCAAAATCCGGAAGTTGCATTCATTCTTGTAAAAGACTGCATGAAGGCTCTCCAGGACGCTGCCCGTGCCTACGTAGAAAAATTTCCGGACCTTATCAGAATCAGCGTAACCGGCTCGAGCGGAAAAACTACTACCAAAGAAATCCTCGCTTCCATCATGAAGCAGAAATATAACCTTGTCTGCAATAAGGGTAACCTTAACAGCGAGACAGGGCTTCCTCTGTCATGCTTTGAAATTCGCCCTGAACACCAGATGGCCATTCTCGAAATGGGAATGAACCGCAAAAACGAAATTAAGGAAATTGCATCTGTATTTAAGCCTCAGCACGCGATTATTACAAATATCGGCCGCGCTCATATCGGCATTTTAAAGACACGCAAAAATATTGCCCGCGAAAAGAAAAATGTATTTAACTTTATTAAAAAGGACGGATTTGCCGTTATTCCATATGCTGACGACTTTGTAAAATTTTTGGGCCGCGGTGTAAAGGGCAGAAAAATCTACTACGGATTTGACTGCCCGGGCGATGAAGTAAAACTCCTCGAAGACCGCGGTATCTTTGGAACTGATTTTGAAGTTTGCGGCAAAAAAATGAATATAGCCCTCCCTGGCAAATACAATTTTTTGAATGCGCTTTCATGCGTAAAACTTGCACTTGCTCTTGGAGTTGATGCTGATTCAATTAAAAAAGGTGTTGAAGAAGTAAAGGCCCTTGGCGGAAGAAGCCATATTATCAAAGGCTTTTACACAATTCTTGAAGACTGCTATAACGCAAATCCGGATTCTATGGAAAAGGTTCTGGAATTGTCTTCAACTTTAACCGGGTTTAAAAATAAGATTTTTGTTCTGGGAAGTATGCTCGAACTTGGCACACTGTCCGAAGATGCTCACAAAAAGGCAGGTCAGCTGGCACTTCAAGGCGGTGCAAATCTGATTGCATTTGTGGGTAAGGACATGCGTGCAGGTTATGAAGAAGCTCTTAAATTATCTTGCGGTAACAAAAATCTTCGCCTTGAATATTTTGAAAATCACGACGATGAGTCGATTAAACATATTGCTGAACTTGTAAAAGGCTTTGCCTGTGAAGGCGATCTGATTCTTTTGAAGGGCAGCAACGGAATCGGTTTGAGCTGTCTTGTACCTCTTCTGGACAAGGAGGGCAGCCGTGTCTGATTTTAAGTTTTTTGCAGAAAAGCCGGCTTCAACTTACCGCAAAAGTGATTCAACCCTGATTATTCTGACATTTTTGCTTTGGGCTGTAGGCATTGTAACGTTGTATTTCTGTTCATCCGGATACGGAGTACGGGCATTCAACAATCCGTTCCACTTTGTCCAGAGACAGCTGATTGCCTCTCTGGTAGGTTTTTGCGCAATGATTTTTCTTGCGTGTATGGATGTAGAAAAACTTAGAAAAATTCTTCCGATAATTGTAATTGGAAGTGTAATTCTGTGCCTTTTGACCTTTGTGCCTGGAATCGGCGTAGAGCGTAAGGGGGCAAGACGCTGGCTGAGAATTCCGTATTTTTCGACCTTCCAGCCTTCTGAAGCAATTAAGTTTGCCATGGTTTTGTACCTTGCAAACCTTTTTGATAAACAGGAAAAACTTCCTGAAGAAGAAAAGTCTGTATTTCCGGCATTTTTAGGTCTTATAATTTTTACTTTGATCATTTTTGCCCAGCAGGACTTTTCTACAGGTGTTTTTGTTCTGTGCGTGGGACTCATTATGTTCTATGCGACAGGAGCCAAACTTGCGTGGTTTATTCCTTTTGCGGGGCTCGGGCTTCCTGCGGCTGCACTGATGATTCTTTTAAAACCGTACCGCGTTCACCGTTTGACTGCGTTTCTGGCTCAGGACGATTATCAGCAGAGTTACAATTACCAGATAATCAATGCCAAAAAGGCAATCACACACGGCGGATTCTGGGGGCAGGGGGTTGGAACCGGCTTAACAAGAATTACAAATGTTCCGGAAATTCAGTCGGACTACGTTTTTGCCGGCTGGAGCGAAGCTATGGGCCTTGTCGGAGTTGCAATTTATTTTATCCTCCTCGGTCTTTTTGCCTGGAGAATTATAAAAGTTAGTTTGTCATGCGGAAACAGATTTGCTGCAATCGCATGCTTTGGATTTGGAGTAACGATTGTTGCACAGTCCATCCTGAATATTGCTGTTGTAGGCGGTGCCCTGCCTTCAACCGGTATTCCACTCCCGTTCTTCAGTTCGGGTGGTTCATCAATAATTTTCACACTCGCCATGTGTGGATTTATTATAAATGCGTCAGGAATTGAAAAAAGTGATGTATACGAAAATGTAAGCGGAGAATTTAATATATGAGTGACTTTGCCTTTAAAGCCTATGATGGATTTGAAACTTCTCAGAAAAAATCAGATTCAAAAGGTAAGATTTTAAAAATTTTATTTGCCATTCTGCTCTCTCTTCTGCTCATTGAGGTAGTTGTTTACCTCTTTGTTGTTCCTGCACTCGGCAATGTAAGAATTTCCATCAGCGGCCTCAACAACTGCTCTGAACAGGAAATTGTAAAGGCTTGCGGCGAACGTCTTGCAAACAATTATTTAAAATTCAATCCTGAAGAAATCCGCTCTGTAGTTGCAAGTATTCCCGGAGTTGAAGACGTAACAGTCAGCAGAAGATTTCCGGACCGTGTTTTTATCAACGTGATGGAAAGAAAACCTGTTGCAGTAACATTTATTAACACAGAAGACCGCACAATACCTATTCAAATTGATAAAAATGGAGTATTATTTCCTATAAAGTCTGCAGCTGTTCCTAAGGACGGTTCAGTACCAATTATTTCCGGGATTCCGGTTGATAATATTCCGGAGGGAATGCGGATTCCGTCAAAATATCATTTGCTGATTGATCAGATTACTCAGATTCAATCGGTTAACAAAAAGTATTTTGCCGCTGTTTCAGAAATCCGTGTAGTTCCCAGAGAATTTGGTAATTATGAACTTGAACTTTTTCCGGTTCGGGCTCATTTGAAAGTGCTCGCTGACCGTGTTCTCAACGAAGAAACTCTGCAGAAAATGATGGTAACTCTGGATGTTGTACGTGGTCTGGACTCGGCCGTAGATCAGATTGATCTGCGTTACGGTTCAGTTTCTTACCACTCAAACGGATCCAGAACAGGAGTATTTTTTTGAACAACATAGTCGTAGGTCTTGACCTTGGTACGAGTTTTGTCCGCGCAGTAATCGGCGAAGTCCTTGATGATAATCGTGTAGAAATCATCGGAATCGCCCAGAAACCGTCTACCGGTCTGCGCAACGGCGTAATCGTAAACCGCGAAAGTGCCATGGACTGTATCAAAAACTGTATCGAAGAGGCAGAGCAGAAGGCAGGCTACGAAGTTCTTTCCTGTGTAACTGCCATCGGCGGTCTCCAGATTGAAAGCGTAAATTCGACCGGTCTCGTTGCAATAGCAACTCATGGCAAAGGTCCCCGCGAAATCAACCGCAGTGATATTGAACGTGTTCTTGACGCGGCAAATGCCGTAAATATTCCGATGGACAGAAAGATGCTGCATGTAATTCCTCAGAATTATATTGTAGACGACCAGACTTCCTACAAAAATCCGCTCGGTACAATCGCTGTCCGTCTTTCTGCCGAAGTTCACATTGTTACCGCTTCTAAAACTGCCATTGCAAATATTACCCAGTGTATTGAACGCTCAGGTTACCGCCTTGATAACGTTATGCTCAAAACACTTGCAGGAATGCATGCTGTTATGGCACAGGATGAACGCGAACTAGGTTCCGTTCTGATTGACCTTGGTGGCGGAACAACAGACGTAATTGTAATCAATAAGGATGCCCCGATTTGTACAGTTTCTATTCCTGTGGGCGGTAAACTTGTAACAAATGATATTTCGATTGTAAAGGGTGTTTCACCTGCAACGGCTGAACAGATTAAAATCCAGAGCGGATGCTGCTGGCTCGGCCTTATCGAAACTGATGATGAAGTAATTATTCCTGGCGCAGGCGGCCGCGATCCTGAAGTTTCAAGCCGCACTGAAATCTGCCAGATTATTGAACCGCGAATGCGCGAAATCTTTTCAATGGTTAAAGACCAGATTGTAAACCGCGCAAACACAACTCTTGCGGGAAATATCATTCTTACTGGCGGCGGAGCCCTTATGCCGGGCGCTGTTCAGCTTGCAGAAGATGTTTTTGGCACAACGGCGGTTCGTCTGGGTATTCCGGGAGATTTTGGCGGTCTCCAGGAAGAATACAGAAAACCTGACTACGCAACGGCCGTAGGTCTTGTAGTAGGTTCAATAAATCAGCTTGGCGGTGAAGGTGCCTCTGATTTTAAGCGGCGCGAAGAAAAATCTTCGTCAAAGGGCAGTGCCTGGTCGCGTTTCTTAAAGAAGTTTTTTTAACAAATAAAACGATATAAAAAGCAGAAGGGGATCTGCTGATTATGGGCGGGAGGAAATTATGATTGATATTCTGGATGTAAATGACTCGGGAAACACAACTGACTTTGTCAGTCCGACAAAAATTAAGGTAATCGGGTGCGGCGGTTGTGGCGGTAATGCCGTAAACACAATGATTGAATCCGGTATTCAGGGAGTTCAGTTCATTGCGTTGAACACCGACGTTCAGCACCTTGCTGTTTCTAAAGCAGAGTATAAAATTCAAATCGGTAAAAAACTTACAAATGGTCTTGGTGCCGGAATGCATCCGGAACGCGGTGAAGCTGCCGCAAAAGAAGAGGAAGAAACAATCCGCTCCCTCCTCGACGGCAGTGATATGGTATTCATTACCGCCGGAATGGGTGGTGGTACCGGTACTGGTTCTGCGCCGATTGTTGCAAATATTGCCCGCGAACTTGGTATTCTGACCGTTGCAGTCGTAACAACTCCTTTTGTTTTTGAAGGCCCGATCCGTATGCAGATTGCAGAAGAAGGCATCAAAAAACTCCGCGCAGAAGTAGACTCCCTCATCGTAATTCCTAATCAGCGTGTATTTGACGGCGCTGATAAAAAACCTTCCGCTGTTCAGGCATTTAAAACTGTAGATGATATTCTGCGCCAGGGCGTAAAAGGAATCTCAGAAATCATTACAAAAACAGGTCTTATCAACCGCGACTTTAAAGATGTAGAAACTGTAATGAAAGGTCAGGGGGATGCAATCCTCGGAATCGGCGAAGGCTCAGGCGAAAATCGTGCCGTAGATGCCGCAACTGATGCAATCAACAACAAACTCCTCGCAGACACACATATTGACGGCGCTAAAAACATCCTTATCAAAATCAGCGGCAACGAAGATGTTGGTATCGATGAATGTGACGAAATCGTAAAAGTAATTACTGCAAGCGCTGACCCGCAGGTCCGCGTACTCTGGGGACTTTATATCGAGCCGGAACTTGAAGATAAAATTACGGTAACTGTTATCGCAACAGGATTCAATTCACCTAATTCTTCAATTCCTGCAGAAGATGCTGCTGTTGTGGAAGAAAAACCTCAGGCAGATTCAAATATCTTCTCTCAGGGTGACTTTGAAAAAGTTCTTAATCCGGGCAAATTTACCGCTCCTGCAGCCGCAAGAGAAGCAGTTACTCCGGCAGAAGAAAATGCACTCTTTGGTAGAACTCCACAGCCTGCCGCAAATAAAGACAGCGGACTTGGAAGTTTGTTTGAATCGGCAGCACGCGAAAGTTCAAAACCATCTTCAATCGTGCCGCCTGCTAATTTTAAAAACGACGGCGACTTGAACAAGCCTGCCTGCTGGAGAAATCTTGATAACTTATCAAGATCTATTGACCTTACTAAAAAATAAAAAATGACGGTAGAGCTGCTGATTCAAAAATTTTATACAGATTTGATGACTGTCGAAAGACTTAGCAGCAATACTGCAGGTACATATTCTGAAGGGGCTGTTTTGTTTTTGCGCTGGCTTACAGACCAGAAGTTAAAACTAAAGGAAGTAACCGCTCAGAATATTATTTACTACTTTGCACAGCGCCGCACCCAGGGTGTGGACGAACTTACTGTTGCAAAGCAGATTTCCAGTTTGAGGGCGTTTGGTTCCTTTCTTGTACGCGAAGGCTGGTGGAAGGAAAACCTTGCACTCCAGCTGGACCGACCCAAAGCAAGCAGGGCCCTT
>JAEENG010000192.1 GCA_016283615.1 Treponema sp. | reverse complement strand
TTTTTAATAACTTAAAAAAATATCATTAAAAATGCCCTTCATCAAGAATTATAATATCTACGCGCCTGTTGTAAGCCTGACCTTCTCGGGTTTCGTTGGAGAAAACCGGTCTTGTGTCAGCGTAACCTGCAACAGAAAAACGTTTTTCATCAACTCCAAAATCAGCAAGATAATGAAGTGTATTTACAGCACGGGCGGCCGACAGTTCCCAGTTTGACGGAAACTGATCATTACTGACAGGAGTGCTGTCTGTGTGACCTTCGATTCTGAAGCGACGGTCCTTAATTCCTTCTTCCTGGAAGAATTTGGAAAGCTTCAGGAGAACGTCACGTGTTTCTTCAATATTTAAATCCGCACTTCCCTGTTCAAAGAATGCGTCAGAAGCAAGGGTAATTACGATTCCGCGCTCATCGCTTGAAACAGTGATTTTTGCAGAGTGAATTTCCGGTGCAAAAAGAGAAATAGCCTTTTTCTTTGCAAGACCGAGCGACTTTCCTTTTTCTACGGACGGGAGGCTGTTGATTGTGTTGCCAAGATCAGCGAGACGACCGGCTGTCAGAGACATACCGCCGGTTGTAGTCGGGTTTTCCATAGAATCAGTCTGAACTGCAATGGAAGCCTGCATCTGTGCAAGCTGAGTAATATCAACTTCTGAAGGATCGTACAACATTACGAAGAAGCAGAGCATGAGGGTGATCATGTCACCATAGGTGCCCTGCCAGGCGGTTGACGGTTTCTCAGGTTCCTTTTTCTCTTTCTTAGCCATCACTAATCCTTAAGAACGTCTGCTTCAATAACCTTTCTTGTCTTAGGATCAAGATAAGTTAAGAGCTTCATAGCGAGAATACGAGGGTTGTCACCTGCCTGAATGGAAAGTACTCCCTCCAGAACCATTTCCATGGAAGAAATTTCCTGTGAGTTTTGTGCGATAAGTTTCTGTGCCATAGGACCAAAGATCCAGTTGGCAAGCATGGAACCGTACAATGTTGTAATCAACGCAACGGCCATGTTAGGACCGAGGGAAGATTTATCTTCGAGGTTGTTCAACATACCAATAAGACCGATTACAGTACCCATCATACCGAAACCAGGACCAAAACCGGCCCACTGGTTAACTACGTTAATCCAGCTCATATGGCGGGATTCTGTCATGCTCATTTCGTTTTCCATAATCGCACGGATTACGTTACCGTCTGTACCATCGACTACAAGACGCAGGCCTTCCTTCATAAAAGGACTGTCCAGATCATCAAGACCTTCTTCAAGGGCAAGAATACCTTCACGGCGGGCCTTTTCAGAAAGGGCTACCATGTTCTGAATCAGATTCTGTTCACCATAATTGTAGGTTTTGAAGACGCGCGCCAGAATTCCCCACAGACCGAGTGCCTGTTTAAGTGGCGCTACAAGGAACAATGCAGCGTAAGAACCTCCGATTGTTACGAAAACCGAAGGAATATCGATAATACCGCCCAGCGAACCACCGGACGTAAATACACCAAGAAAGATAACGGCGGCACCGCCGACCATACCGATTATACTCGCGATATCCATAAAAGCTTCTCCTTAAACCCACCCAGCTTTTTTAATTATAATTCCTGTTTAGTGATTTCGAGTTGTTTGCGGTAAGAGATGATGCGTTGAATCAATTCATCAACATCGTCTTTAACAACAACCTTTTTACCGGAAAGGAAAGTAATAGTAAGATCCGGATTCTTGTCCATACTTTCTATCATATGAGGATTTATCCAGTACTTCTTCCCATCCAACCGAGTAACTGAAATCATCTATTTATTTTCCCCTCTAATTCGTTTATCGTCAAGTAGAATTTTCATTTTAAAGACGATAAATGACAAAATTCATAACAAATTTTAATAAATTTTCAAAAAATTGTCAAAATTCATTAAATTCTTTGTCCTGTAACAAATTATAGCACAAAAAACTGAAAACTAAAAAAATTGTTATAAAAAACTTGCTTTTTGAATTATAACTGTGTTATTCTTTAATTATAAATAATTTTTATAATTATATATAAGGGTTGTATATGAATTTGAAAATATTAATTATCGAAGACGTTAAGGAAATGGCAGATCTAGCATCAATCTACTTAACAAAAGCCGGAATGAGCGTTGACACTGTTGGTTCTGCAGAAGAGGCCTTTGAACACCTGGCCAAACAAATGCCGAACCTCATCATTCTTGACCTCAACCTTCCGGGAATGAGCGGTTTTGACTTCCTTAAGAAATTCCGCCGGGAATACAATTCGTCACTTCCGGTAATTATTGTTTCAGCCCGTGACGCAGATGAAGACATCATCGAAGGTCTTGGAATCGGCGCTGATGAATTCGTAACAAAGCCATATTCACCAAAGGTACTGGTAAG
>JAEENG010000191.1 GCA_016283615.1 Treponema sp. | reverse complement strand
CATTTCAGGATACAGCGGGTCGGTACTTGCAATAACGCGTCCGGTCTTCATCGAAAGCGCAGTATTTACGAGTGCGAGAAGGTTTGTAATTTCCTGATCTTCTTCTACGTTTGTAACCGCCCACAAAGTGCGCGCCTTGATAAGATTACTTTCGGCAGCATCAAAGTTACCGTTATAGTATGCGTTACGCGTACTTTCCTTGAGGGAACGGGTTTCGCGTACAACGTATTCGTTCTGTTTTCTGGAAATCTCTTCATCAAGGCTAAAGAGCTGTCTGTCACTTTCTGCGCGCAATGCGGCGTCTTCCTGCTGAGCAAGAGATGAATTATATTTTCTTCGAGATACATCGAGGAGGTTTCGCGCTTCATCAAACTGGTTTTTATTCAATGCTGCAACTGCCCTCTGGTAGTTCAGACGGGCTTCGTTGGCGTCTTTTGACGCGAGCTGAATCTTTTGTCTTGCAGTGGCGGCAATCTGATTGTTCTGGACAATAAGCGCGTCGAGCCCTGCAATTACAGTTTCTATGTTTTTAACACCGTTTGCGTACTCCTGCACAGTGTCATAATACTTTCTTCCGCCGTTGAGGCTTGTGTTATAAGAAACGAGAACTGTCTTTTCTTTTTGAATGTCCGAATTCAACTTTTCGGCTTCGCTTCTGGCCTGGGCCGGGTAGAATTTTACGATTTTTGCAGTACTTGTTTCTGAACCTGCAGAAACACTTTCTTCAACACCGTCAAGAAGTGTCTTTGCGTGAACATTTCTGAGTGTAAAGTCAGCAAGAACCCTGTCAGCCTGCTCCGAGTAATTTTTTGCAATCATGCCCCACAAAAGTCCAGTTCTTCTTTCGCATTCCTCACGGGAAACTTTTACAGCGCTTTCAAAGAATGCAATCTGGTCATCAAAGAAGATTTCCCTGTCTACAAGCTGGACTCCGCTTGTAGTGCGTCTTCCGCCGGAAACAGGAACGTCAGTCTGAGCACTGCCGGCTTTTTTATTTGCAACAAGAACGCTTGATTCAAGTGTATTGAGCGGCGGAATCAGACGGTTATAGTTTTGAATATATCCCTGCAAAACTCCTGCAGTTTTGGTAACTTCCTGATTTTGAGGATTGTAGTTATCAACAAGATTGTTCTGGTTTTGAATTGTACTGTCAGTTGCAAAAAGTGAACTCAGTTCGTTACGGCTGTAGGCAGCGGCAAAATTCATGCTTTCGATGAACTTTGTATAATTCTGGGCCGGGCTTGATTCAACCAGTTTGTACAGAGACTGGACTTTTACACCCTGGTCAGCATAGTCTGCGCTGTCAGTTCTTGACCGGTTAATCAAAGCATAATCTGCTGCAGGAAAGGAATTTTGAGTTGTAATGTCAAAGGCACCTGCAATCTGAGCGTAATTAGACCTGATTGTTTCGTAAACAGTCTGCTTCATGGATTCAACACGGGTATTCCAGAACGAATCCACCGCTCCGACAATACCTGAGTCCACATCGACTCCGGTGCCTGTTACGGCCCAGCAGCTGAATGTGATGTAAGACGTGTCGCCGAGCCCCGGGTTTAGGGACAGGGCCCGCTGATCCAGTTTTTTTAATTCAAGACCTTCGCGGTAAATCTGGTTACGGGTATTTGCAAGGGCCGCAAAGGTGTCGTTTACAAGATTAAGGTTTTGTACAGAAGAAGCCTTGTTAAAGTTTTTAAGGCTCATAACATATGCGTCGTAAGCTTTCTGAGCCGCATCCAATTGAACTTTAAGTGACTGGGAATAACGGTCTACGAGCCTGATATGGCGCTGAACTTCTGCGTTAAGGCTTTCAGGATAAACAACTGGAATTTCCTTTTCACCTTCGAACACAACATCACTGTCGTTTGTTTTAATGGACAGGGCTTCCTTAAACTTTTCGGCGGCGCTGCTGTACGGGTCGGACTCATTATCCCCGGCGCCGTTTATCATGGCAACGCCCTGGCTGATAATAAGGTTTGATCGGTTTATGTAATAAGAAAGACGCACTGTCCGGCGGGCATCGTTAGTCAGGGCAACAATTTCCGGAGGCGGGTTTTCTTCGGATTTTTCAAGGGTAACGATGATGTCCATCTTCTGGGTATCAAGTTCGTCCGCAAGGGCGGCGGAAGACTCATCCAGGTTTTCTGACTGCTGCATCTTTCCGGACAGTTCTTTTGCCAGAGTATTAAAGCCGTCCCTTGCGTTCAGGATGCGGCTGATTCGTTTCTGGGATTTATCAAACTGTTCCGGGTGATTTTTTATGTAAAGGGATAACTGTTCAAGCGCTTTTGAATATTCTTTTTTTGCAATGAGGTCATCGATTTGAGAAAGGGACATGACGGTCTGTTCAGTTTCTTCGGCCGCATTGCCGTCCTGCTCCTGGTTGAATGCAGGAAAAACTGCCAGAAAGAGAAATATTACCGCTAAAAATGCCCTGTTTTTGCAAAAACCCATTTTATCTTTTCTTATTTTCGGTAAATCTTATTAAGCATTATAGAAAAAAATCCGAAAATTTACATATAATTCGATATCAATTTTATATGAAGAAAATGAAAATTCATTTTTCTGCTGTCATAAAAAAACGTCTCATTTGTTCAGCCCTTATTTTTGGCCTGTCGCTGAACTTTTATGCACCTGCCCTTGATTTACTGGACATTAACAACAAGCTTTCCGACGTGTTTGACAGTTTGAGCGATGACAATGCAGGAACTACAGTTTTCCGTTCGCTGAATATTCCGGCGGGTGGCCGCGTAGAAAGCCTTGGAACAAGTTTTACGGGTCTTGCTGATGATATTTCATTTTTTGACTACAATCCGGCCGCATCTTCGGTTCTAAAAAACTCAGAAACCGCATTTTTTCACAACTCATGGATTGCAGACTCTGCGATGGAATCCCTGCAGGCCACCACCCGCTTCAACAATCTGGGACTTGGAGCACAGCTCAAGTGTTTTTACGTGCCATTCAGCGAATACAATCTTTACGGTGACAAGGTAGCCGCAAGTTATTACAGCGAAACTTCCTTTGCACTCAACGCCTCATACAACTTTCTGGCAGGCTACAACTTTAAGGGAATTGCACTCGGGTTTAACGTGCGCGGTTCATGGCGGAACATGCCGGACTACACAGACAACCAGACTGACGAAATTAAAAGCGGTTCGGGCTTTTCCCAGTCGGCACTCGGTCTCATGGCCGATGCCGGCCTTTTGATGAGATTCAACTTTATCAAAACCTTTAACACGACAGATCCTAACCTTACCTTTGGACTTGCGCTTAATAATATTGGTCTTGCCTTTACGGGACTCAATACTGAATTTGAACTTGATGACAGCCTTCCGACACGTGTGAGCGTCGGCTTGAGTTACCGCCTTATTAAACCGGTTCTCTTTACTGCAGAATTCCGAAAGCCGATAAATCTGCTTGATTTTAAGTCAAGCGAAACCTGGTCACTTGCATCCGGCGCAGAATTCAACATTACAAAGTTCTTTGATTTTGAGCTTGGCTTTTGCCTGCAGGGGGCAAACCCGAGATTCAGCATGGGAAGCCAGTTTGACGTTAAAGGCGTAAAAATGAATATCAACTACACACTGGATTTAACTTCTTCATTCAATCCGGTTAACCACATAAGTCTCGGCGCCAAATTGAATCTTGGCGACAAGGGCCGTTCAAACATACAGTCACAGGTTCAGCTGCGCTACGCGGAAGGAATTGAATTGTATTCGAAGGGTACAAGAAACGATATTGAAGATGCGATTCAAAAATGGCAGGAAGCAAAAGAGCTTTCCAAAAACATCGGTATCCGTTACGACCCGGCCATCGAAGCAATCAACACTGCCCGCCAGCTATTACTGATTCATGACGAAATCAACGCTTTTGGAACTCTCGAGCGCTAAATCTTCTTTGCAAAAATCCTGAAATTCATCCACGGAAAAAGATTGTGTTCTTTTTCGAGTTTTGTGAGCCATTCTGTGCTTACAACGTTTGATCCGAGCGAATCAAAAACAGTTGTAAAGGCAGTTACGCTTGCGGTAAATCTGTATTTGGCGTATTCCGGCGATGATGAATTATGAAGCATTTTGCTCCACTCTGCTGACTGTGCAATCATCAGTTCTTTTGCACCCAGGTTCAAAAGACGTGCTTTTAAGCCTGTATCTGTCGGAAATCTTCCGACAAGGTCGCTCATGCGCTCGCACATTTTGCGTGTGTAACGGAGCATCCAGCTGTTTGAACTGTCGA
>JAEENG010000190.1 GCA_016283615.1 Treponema sp. | reverse complement strand
CCAGAAGAAACAAAAACTTTTATTGAAAACTCTTTCCGTGATGGTGTACTCCGTACAACAGGAATTGATATTGATATAATTCTTCCGCCTGTTTCCCGTTTTGGCGGTGGTAATAGAAGCGAAGTAAAGAAGACAGTCATTGAACGGCTTAAAGAGTTCTTTGAGAAGTACTTTGGTGTGTAATATATTAGGGCTTAAATGCCTGATTTTAAATTAATTCATGGAAAATCCCATTGCCATCTTGGCAGCAGCCTATCTCCACCATCTTTCTGCATAGCGGCCGGCATCGTCCAGATGAACGGTCTGTCCGATGTACGGCGTTACTGCAACAAGGCCCAGGGCGCTGCTTTCCTTTAAGAAGCGCTCAACCGGGTCGTCCCAGCCGTGGCGCGACAAAATAACCGCACCCCAGTGAATCGGCTGGACGATTTTTGCGCCAAGAGTTTTTGCGGCACTCACACTCTGTTCCGGGAACATGTGGACCAGAGGCCACTGAACGTCGTACTGACCGCATTCAATCAGAACAAAATCCATGTCACCGTATTTTTCGTGAATCTTTTCAAAGTGGCTGTTGTAGCCTGAGTCCCCGCTTTCAAAAATCTGGTGAAATTCGTCCTTTAACACATAACTTGCCCAGAGCGTGTGCATGTTGTCGATGAGTTTGCGGCCGGAAAAATGCTGGGCCGGTGTGCAGGCAATTGTAAGGCCATCAATCTGTGTTTCTTCCCACCATGCCATGTTCGTAATTTTTGAACTTTGAACGCCCCATTTTTCAAGATGGTTTTCGACGCCGAGAGGTACTACATATCTTTTTACTTTTGAATCCAGTTTTTTAATTGAATTATAATCGAGGTGGTCGTAATGGTCGTGAGTCAGAATCAGAATGTCAACTTCCGGGAGCTGTTCAACTGTGATGGAAGGATGAGAAAAACGTCTGCTTCCGACAAAACTTACCGGAGAAATCACTTCGCTGAATACCGGGTCAAATAAAATATTCATTCCGTGCATCTGCATAAAAATCGTTGAGTGCCCCATCCAGGTCGAATTGAATTCATCAACCGGAGCGCGCTGACCGTTTTGAATAAAGTCCGGAGTTTTTACAGGAAATTCAAAATCCGGGCGCGGAGTATTATCCGAGATTTTTTTTGGATCTGGTGCAGGATCCTTTTGCAGAGACATCGGACTAAAGCCGTTATCATTATGGAATACGCCGTCGTAAAAATTTGGAGCGCGACCTGCATAGTCAATTTTATCCTGTCTGGAAGCAGAACCGCCAAAAGACGGCCAGAGAAAAACAAAAACAAGTGCAATTAAAATTATTGCAGCGATTAAAATGCCAAGACCGCCAAGAACGGATAATAGAATTTTTACAGGTTTAATCATAAATAGAATTTATGAATTTCTGTTCCGGCGGTCAAGAAATTTATTCGGCCCTGTCGTTGATGATTTCTTTGTGGAATTTACCGTGTTCAAGGACTATGGTGCGCTGAGCGTATTCGGCAACTTCCGGAGCGTGTGTTACAACGATGATTGTCCTGCCCTCTTTGTGGAGACGCTTAAACAAATCAATTACGAGGTTTTCGTTTGCTTCGTCAAGGTTACCTGTCGGTTCGTCTGCAAGAATAATCTGCGGGTGATTGATAAGTGCACGCGCAATGCAGACACGCTGCTGTTCACCGCCGGAAAGCTCGTGCGGAAGGTGGTTTGCGCGTTCACGAAGACCAACCATTTCCAGAGCCTCGAGAGCTTCCTTTTCGTCCGGCATTGAGTGGTAATATTGGCTTACCATAACGTTTTCTACGGCGGTCAGATAATTTACCAGATGAAACTGCTGAAATACGAGACCGATTTTGTCGCGGCGCAGGTTTGTGAGATTCTTTGAAGAAACCTGTGCGATGTCCTTTCCTTCAAGAATTACCTGGCCCTTAGTAGGAGTATCCATACAACCGATAATATTCATCATTGTGGATTTTCCTGAACCTGAAGGTCCCATAATTGCAACCCACTCGCCTTTTTCTACACTCAGGCTTACATCATGAAGGGCAGCAACTTCGCTGTCACCCATTTTATAAATCTTGGAAATATTCTTTACTTCAAGTA
>JAEENG010000189.1 GCA_016283615.1 Treponema sp. | reverse complement strand
ACAACAAAGTGGAATGGACTCTTCAGAACGGAATCCGCATAACTACGGCCGAAGCAATGCCGTTAATCAAGACAGCAGCTTTTGAAGTTGCAAATAATGTAATGACAAGTCTGGCCGGTGAACATCTGACCGCCGTAATCGGAAACTGGGTACGTGCAAGGGGAAAAGGTGTCGTAAACGGAATCGATTATGGCACAGCCGGCGAAATTGATAAAATAGATGATCTGACGTTAAACACCGTTTTGAACGATGGAATTATTCCTATCTTCCCGTGCATCGGATGGAGCCTGAACGGAAAACCGTACAATATTTCTTCGATGCAGCTTGCCGCCCAACTTTCGATTCACATCAAGGCAGACAAATTATTTTTCCTCGTTCCGGATGCAGAACTTACAGACAGATATTTTGTAATTCCAAAAGATATCGGTTTGTCCCCTGAAGGAAACATTCCTGCAATGAATATACAGGAATTAAATTCATTTATTGAATTAAATTCTTCTCCGTCAAAAAAATTATCCGCTGAACAGCAGCTTCTTTTTAACCGCATTATTTCAATTCTTGAACTTTCAAAGTCCGCCTGCGAATCGGGAGTTTCACGCTCCCATATTCTGAACGGCAGCATCGACGGAATTATCCCATGCGAAATTTTCAGCAACCTGGGTTCCGGAACAATGATTTATTCAAACAATTACGGAAAAATCCGTGCAATGCGCCGCGAAGATATTCCTCAGGTAATGTCAGTAACCCGCCCGTTCGTAGAAAACGGAATTCTTCTGCCAAAATCAGAAAAATATCTGGAAACCCATTTTAACGACTTTATCATTTACGAAATCGACGGTTCTGTGCGTGCCTGCGCTGCATTACATATTTACGACCGCTCACAGGCAGAAATCGCCTCGGTTGCCGTGGACGAAACCTGTTCGCACATCGGTATCGGTCCTAAAATGATTGAATACCTGATTAACAAGGCAAAAAGCATAGATATAAAAAGCATCTTTATTTTAACGACACAGACAGCCGACTGGTTTGAAAGCCTTGGATTCAAAGCGGACAAAATTGAATCAATCCCGGCCAAGCGGAAAGAAATCTGGACGCCGGAACGTAACTCCAAGGTATTCCGCCTGAATCTCAGCTAAAATATTATTTGTACAAATTGCCCGGAAGGCTCAAGTGTATCTCACCTCACCTTCCGGGCTTTTTTATTTTAAATGCCGGATTTGTTTTAAATGACGACTGGTAGTTAGAATCTTTAAACTGACTGTCGTTAGTCAGTTTAAATGTTTCTCATGAAACATTTTTCACACAGCCCGCGCAGTGGCCGGGACGCTGATGTTTCTCATGAAACATTTTGCTTACAAACAGGTCGGTGTCGCTTTGAGTCTAGGAACAAAAAAGTTTCTCATGAAACATTATTGGCCTTCTTTCGGCTCGGGGAAATTTTCACACTTATCAAAAAGTTTCTCATGATACATTTCCCCAGATAAAAATATTGAATTTCGGGACTGGGACTAATAGCGAATTACAAATGACGCCTGCAACCCAAACCGGGCAGTCAACTCAAAAACCTTGGTTGCTGAATAAATGTTTCTCATGAAACAAATTATGAACCAACCCGAAACACACGATCTGCACCACGCAACTAAGAATGACCAATTTGATTAAATGACGGAATAGTTTATTGCCCAAATTCAAGTCTTTGAAATCGTAGAATTTATGACTCATATTCATAATTTGATTGAAGCTGAATCAGATGGAAGGACTGTGAGTTATTTTATAATATCCGGCACCCGTCAGATTCCGGAATGTTTCTCATGAAACATTGTTATAACAAAAGAAAGACTGGAAACAGAAAGCTGATAAGTTCAACTTGTGACTAAAAATTTGCGAATATCTAAATGTTTCTCATGAAACAAATTTGTCTACAAGTTATCCACAAGCACAAAATTCAACTTTTTTGTTTTGAAATTTGTAAATTCTTTTAAAATAAGGAATTAGAGAATTCATCCACAAACGGCTAAATTTATCTACAAGTTATCCACAAGCAGCCCGAATTTGTGAACAAATTTTGGGCATAAAAAAACGCCAGAGTAAATCTCTGGCGCCCTGATGGTCAATTGATCGCACTAGACTTTTTGTCTTATAAGGATCATTTAACAAATTCCCCTCGACAATTATTATATTTAATAAAAAAATTTTTGTCATCACAAAAAGTCAAAAATTAATATAATTTTTGAAATTTTTTTTAAAATTATTTTAAAATTGTGCTTTTAACTTTGCTAATTCCTTGTAATATAAAGAATTACGCTTGTTTTTCTTCTTTGTCATCGTCATTTGCTACTTTATCAAAGCCGACAACATAATCCGGCGGATCAATATTGATAACTCTTGTGCCGGAAGAAGCTCTTCCCTGTTTAGAAATTGCATCTGCCTTTAAGCGCAGAGTTTTTCCCTGGCCGGAAATACAAACGACTTCATCTTTTTGTGCAACTGCAAGTGCTCCGATAATTTCGCCCTTGCCGTCGATGTTGCCAAAGATTTTTTGTCCACCGGTTCCGCGGCCGTGGTTGTTGTACTCGTTAAAGTCAACGCGCTTTCCATAACCTTTTTCTGTGATAACGAGACAGTCGCATCCTTCTTCAACCCGGATAGCGGCGGCAAGTTCATCACCGGAAGCAAGTTTAATTCCGCCGACACCTGAACTGGCACGTCCCATCGGTCTAACAGAAGTTTCTGAAATTCTCAAAGACTGACCACGGCGTGTAATCAGCATCAGGTCATCATTGCCCGATGTCAAAATGCTGCTGACAAGTTTGTCACCGTCTTTAAGATGAATTGCGATTACACCGCGTGTTTTTGCATTTGCAAATTCAGTTGTCTTACACTTTTTAACAACACCGTTTTCAGTTGCCATAAAGATGTACTGATCATCTGTGTAATCTTTCATTGTTACGATAGTTGTAATTTCTTCGTCTGCAGAAACTTGGAGCAGAGATTTTACGCTCGAACCACGGCTCGCTCTGCTTGCCTCAGGAATTTCGTGAACTTTAATCCAGTATGCTTTTCCTTCGTTTGTCATGAAGGTAATGTAAGATTTTGTAGTGGCAATAAAAATCTGATTGATGTAATCGTCTTCAATCAGGTTGGCACTCATGCTGCCCTTGCCTCCCCTGCTCTGTGCTTTGTACTGAGTAAGTGGAACACGTTTGATATAACCAAGTTTAGAAATCATAACTACGACTTCTTCTTCCTTAATCATATCTTCTGTGTTAATTTCTTCAACTTCGTCGGCTACGATATCTGTGCGGCGATCGTCTCCGTATTTGTCAGCAAGTTCATTTGTTTCATCTTTGATGAGTGCAAGAATCTTTTCGTGGTGTGCAAGCAGATCTTCGAGGTGATCGATAAGTGCCTGGAGTTCACGGATTTCTTTCTGCAAGTCTTCAATCTGCAGATGAGTAAGACGTTTGAGCTGCATATCGACAATTGCCTGTGCCTGCTCATCATCAAAGTTAAATCTCTTTTCGAGTTTAAGTTTTGCGTCTTCTGTGTTTTCGCTGCTTTTAATAATTTGAATTACTTCGTCGATATTATTGATTGCAGTAATCAAAGCTTCCAAAATGTGCATCTTGTGCTTTGCTACTTTTAAATCATAAATTGTGCGGCGTGTAATTACTTCGTCACGATGTTTAACAAAATGGAATATAATCTGTTTGAGATTTAAGATTTCCGGTTTAAGGTAAGTCTTTTTAAGAGTCAGCAATCCAGGTTCATCATAACGAGGTTCACCGTCCATTTCCTGTGGAACAAGAGCCAAGTTGATTACACCAAAGTTTGACTGCAAATCAGTTTTTGCAAAAAGCTGGTTAAGAACTAATTTTGTGACTGCACCCTTTTTAAGATCAACAACGAGGCGCATACCAACACGGTCAGAAGTTTCGTCGTTGGCATCTGCGATACCTTCGATTATTTTGTCATCGCGGAGGTCATTAATCTTTTTGATAATGTTTGTTGTATTTACTCCATAAGGAACTTCTGTAAATACAATTTTTTCGCGCCCGTGTTTATCAACTTCAATAGTAAATTTTGAACGGATTGTGATTTTACCGCGACCGGTTCGATAAGCCTTTTTAATTCCTTCACGGCCGTAAATTATACCGCCTGTTGGAAAATCCGGACCCTTTATATATTTCATCAATTCATCAATTGAAATTTCCGGGTTATCGATATAGGCAGCAATTGCAGCGGCAACTTCGCGGAGGTTATGGGTAGGCATGTTAGTTGCCATACCAACGGCAATACCTGTTGTACCATTACAAAGAAGGAAAGGAAACTTGGAAGGAAGTACGGAAGGTTCCTTTGTTGTATCATCAAAGTTAGGAACCATATCAACAGTATTCTTGTTGATATCCGCATTCATTTCTTCTGTCATCTTTGACATTTTAGCTTCGGTGTAACGGTAAGCTGCGGCAGGGTCACCGGCGATTGTACCAAAGTTTCCCTGCGGGGTAATCATTGTATAACGCTGAGAAAAGTCCTGTCCCAGACGAACAATTGCATCATAAACAGAAGCGTCTCCGTGCGGGTGATAATGACCGAGTACTTCACCGACGATGGTAGCACATTTTTTTGTTTTTCCACCGCTGGTAAGATTCAACTTGTCCATTGCGTACATGATACGGCGATGTACAGGTTTAAGACCGTCACGAACATCAGGCAAAGCACGCTGTACGATTACTGACATTGAGTAGTCGATATAGGCTTGTTTAACTTCGTCCTCAATAGGAATTTTTATTACGGTTCCACCCTCAGGTGTTTTTGCTTCTTCTAACATTTTTTACCCTAAACTAAATATCAAGATTTGCGTAACTTGAATTACTTTCAATAAACTGTCGGCGAGGTTCAACTTCTTCGCCCATGCAGACTGTAAATATTTTATCTGCGGCTTCTGCATCAGGAATTGTAACAACCCTCATCTTGCGGTGTGCAGGATCCATTGTTGTTTCCCAAAGCTGATTACCGTCCATTTCACCAAGACCTTTGTAACGCTGAACATCTGCCTTATCACGCTGATCACCAAGGGCAGCGAGTGCTTCATCCCGTTCTGCGTCAGAATAGCAGTATACAGGTTCTTTTTTACCAAGCTGAACTTTAAACAATGGCGGCATTGCAAGGAATACGTGGCCCTGTTCAATAAGCTGAGGCATATAACGGAAAAAGAAAGTTAAAAGCAAAGTGCGGATATGTGAACCATCGACATCGGCATCGGCCATGATGATGATTTTGTGATAGCGGAGTTTTTCGATATTAAAATCTTTTCCAAAACCTGTTCCAAGAGAAGCAATTACCGGCTGGAGTTTGTCGTTTCCGACAACCTTGTCTGCAGTAACTTTTTCTACGTTGAGCATTTTTCCCCACAACGGAAGGATGGCCTGTGTTTTTGAATCACGGCCCTTCTTTGCAGAACCACCCGCAGAGTCTCCTTCGACGATATATACTTCACAAATTTCAGGATTATCTTTAATAGAACAATCAGAAAGTTTTTCCGGTTTCTGGAAGGCGCCGGAAACAACCTTTTTACGCATGCGCTCTTTTGCCTTTCGTGCTTCTACACGGGCACATGCTTCGCCGATTGATTTTTCAAGAACTTTTTCGAGAACCGACGGGTTCAATTCAAAAAAGATAGTAAGTTTTTCTTTTACGAGCGAGTCAACAATTGTACGAACTTCAGTATTACCGAGTTTGTCTTTTGTCTGTCCGACAAATTCCGGCTCAGGAACTTTCATTGAAAGAACTGCAACAAGACCTGCGCGGACATCTTCACCGGTGAGCTTTTCTTTTTTATCTTCACCAGGTTCAAATTTACCGTCGCGGTCCGGCATCTTTTTCTTCATTTTTTCGTTGCCGTCGAGAGCCTTATTCAATACCCACAAAAGTGCGGAACGGAAACCATCAAGGTGAGTACCGCCATCTCTTGTGTTGATATCGTTAACATAAGTATGGATGTTTTCGCCGTATGTTTCGTTGTACTGGAAAGAAAGTTCAGTAATTACGTTATCCTTTTCGCCGTTGATGTAAATCGGTTCTTCCGGATAAACAAATTTGCTTTTTTCGTTTAATTCTTTTACGTAGTGAACGATACCGCCTTCATATTTGAGAACTTCTGTTTTTGGAGTTTCGAGGCGTTCGTTTTTAAAGTAAATTACGATTCCGCTGTTGAGGAATGCAAGTTCCTTCAAGCGCTGAATCAAAACATCGTAGTCGTAAGTTGTGGTTTCTGTAAAAATAGTTTTGTCGGCCTTCCAGCGGATTGTTGTACCGTGAAGATCTGAGTCGCCGATAACTTCTACCTTTGTTTTTGGAATTCCCTTTTCGTAACGCTGGCGGTAGATGTGACCGTCGCGCTGAACTGTTGCTTCAAGCCATTCAGAAAGTGCGTTAACACAGCTTACACCAACACCGTGCAAACCGCCCGAAACCTTGTAGGAATTTTTGTCAAATTTTCCGCCGGCATGGAGTCGGGTCAAAACAAGTTCAAGAGCGCTGATTTTTTCTGTCGGGTGAATATCAACAGGAATACCGCGTCCGTTATCTTCTACACGGACAATATCATCTTTTTCGAGAGCAACGGTAATTTCTGTACAAAAACCGGCCATTGCTTCGTCGATACAGTTATCTACAGTTTCATAAACAAGGTGATGCAGTCCTTTAGGACCTGTTGAACCGATATACATACCAGGTCTTTTACGTACAGCTTCAAGACCTTTAAGAACCTGGATGTTCCCTGCTGAATAAGAGGCAGTCATTTTTTATTTCCTTACATTATATAAATTTAATGATTACTTTAAAAAATCGAAAAGAGATTATAAGCAAAGCAAATTATAAGTGTATTGAAGAAAAAAGTAAAGGTGAATTATAATTAGCCTATGTCCAATCAAAATTACAAAGAGTTTTTTACCGAAGCAATAAATCAAATTCATCAGGAAATGATAGCAGCAAATCAGGAAGATGATTTTAAGCTCTGGTTCAATATGGAATATGTAGATGACTCACTTTCCCAGATAAATGTTACTGTTCCGTCAGAATTTATGTGGATGAAGATGATTCAGAACGGATATATCACAAAGACAGAAAATAAAATTCTTGAACTCACTGGTCAGACAATAAAAATCGAACACGTTGTAAAAAAATCTGCTTCGCCTGCTCCTTCAACTGAAGTACAGAAAATTGAAGAAACAAAAAAAGATGCTGAAAAAGAAAAAAAACCTGCAAATATAGAAACTAAAAAACATCCTCAACTGAGGGATGATTTTACATTTGAAAACTTTGTTCCTGGCGACAACAGTATTTATGCTTACAATGCTTCCATGGCAGCTGCAGACAAACCGGGCAAAGCTTTTAACCCGATTTTGATTTATGGTGGAGTTGGTCTTGGTAAAACTCACCTTATGCAGGCAATAGGAAATCAAATTTTTGCAAAAGAAAGCGACAAAATTAAAATTGCTTATTTGAGTGCAGAAAATTTTACAAATGAATTTACAACTGCTGTAAGAAACCAGTCAACCGACAGACAGTCAATGGAAAAATTCAAAAAAAAGTACAGAAACCTTGATGTACTTTTACTCGATGATATTCAGTTTCTGGAAGGAAAAGACCAGACTCAGGAAGAGCTTTTCCATACATTCAATTCAATTTATGACCGTGCAGGCCAGATTGTATTTACAAGCGATAGACCGATAAAAGAAATCAAGGGATTTACAGAACGTTTAAGTTCAAGATTCAGCCGTGGTTTAAACGTTGATCTGCAGCCTCCAAGTTACGAAAACAGAATTGCAATTATTCAGAAGAAACTGGAAATTCAGGGAAAAGAAATTCCAAAAGATGTAATTGAATACATTGCTAAAAACTGCCAGACAAATGTCCGTGATATTGAAGCATGTATTTTAAAATCAATCGGTTATGCTGAACTTGTTAAAAAAACTCTTACAGTAGAAATTGCACAGAACATTTTGCGCGATACAATCAACAATCCGTATTCCGGAACAATTACGATAGAAAATATCCAGAAAGTTGTAGCTGAACATTACAATATTTCAATCAGTGACATCAAAGGAAAAAAGAAAGAAAGAAAATTTGTAATGCCGAGACAGATTGCAGTTTACATTTCCTGCGCACTCACTGAATATTCAACTACTGAAATAGGAACGGAATTTGGCGGCCGTGATCATACAACAATCATGCACGCAAGAGATAAAATTGAAAATATGCTCAAAACAGATCCGTCGCTGGATTCAACTATAAATCTTTTGACACGAGAGGCAAAAGACTACAAAAAAATATAATTTTGTGTAAAATGTGATATAATATTGTGAATAACTTGTGGATAAGTCCACAGCCTGTGGAAATGTGAATTTAAAGTGAATTCAAATATTGAGTTATCAACTTTAAATTTCATTATAAAACAAAGAGTTAAGTGATTTATACACAAATTCACAAGCCTTATTATTACTATTACTAAATTTATATAAATTTAATAAATTTAGAAACGAATAAAAAAGTTGTATGCCGGTAAAAAGGCAGAACTTAAAGGAGACTTATATGAAATTTACCTTTGACAGAAATTCGATGATTAACGAAATTTCAATCGCTCAGGAAATTATTTCGACAAAAAGCAATGTATCCATTCTTTCAAATGTAATGTTCATTGCTCAGGATAATACTTTAACAATCAAAGCTACTGACATCAAAGTAAACTTTGAAACAAAGATTCCTGTTAACATCGAAGAAGAAGGTTCAACAACAGTCTTCTGTGATAAATTCCTTGGAATTTTGACAGGCCTTGATGAAGGTGAAATTGAATTCGTTATCCAGCAGAAAGATAATCAGACAATTGCACTGATCCGCCATACAACTAAAAAAATCAAGTTCCAGTTAAAATGTACTTCTCAGGATAAATTCCCGGAATTTCCGGTTGCAGAAAATGTACCATTCTTTGAAGTTCCAGCCAAAGAAATTAAAAAGATGATCAGCCAGACTTCTTTTGCAGTCAGTGCTGACGAAACAAGATACTTTATGAACGGTGTTTATTTTGAAAAGAAAGACAATAAACTTGTTCTTGTTGCAACAGACGGACGCCGCCTGGCTTATGCTTCAAAAGAATTTGCAGAAGGAATCAGTGAATTTCCTTCGGCAATCGTTCATCCAAAAGTTTTGAATATCGTTGCAAAACATGCTTCTGACGAAGGTAATGTTTCAATTGCAGTAGTAGATAAAATGATTTTCTTCAGATTCAGTAATTATGAATTGAGTTCAACTTTGATTGACGGTCAGTTCCCTAATTACATGAGGGTAATTCCGGAAAGTCAGCTTTATAACTTTAAAGTTACCAAGAGCGAACTTGTTGAATCATTGAAGCGCACTGCAATCATGGTTGATAAAAAAGCAGGAAGAATTTTCTTTAACATCTGTCCTGGTGTTCTTAAACTTACATCTCAGGAATCTGATAACGGTGATGCAGAAGTTGAAATTCCATGCGAATACGCTGGTGATGAATTTACAATTGCTATGAACTATCGCTACATCGAAGAACCGCTCAAAGTAATTACAAGCGATAAAATTAAATTCGAATTCTCCGGAGAAATGAAGGCAGTAACATTGCTTCCTGAACCTGCAGAAGATTATTTCCACATAATTATGCCTATGCAGATGGCTTAATGCGGAGATAAATTTTTCGCAATAATGCCAGTACTTTCAATTTCGTACATTAATTACCGGAATCTTCAGGATTCGACAATTGATTTAAACTCAAAAGAAGTCTTTTTTGTGGGCGAAAACGGACAGGGAAAAAGCAACCTCCTTGAATCCGTATATTATTCTGCCTACGGAAACTCTTTCCGCACCCGCGCGGACGCAGAAGTATGCAGACAGGGCTTTAATGAGTTTTCTGTCAGAACCTTGTACCGTCTTGAAAACAATACTACAGAAAATATTTCTGTAATTTATGAAAACGGTAAAAAGAAAATCGATAAAAACGGTAAATTCATCAAAGACAGAAAAGAGCTTATAAACACAATGCCGTGCGTTCTTTTTTGTCACGATGATCTGGCTTTTGCAGTCGGTGAACCTGAACGCCGCCGTTTTTTTATAGATCAGTGTCTTTCGATGTACGATGTTTTGTACATTGATATAAACCGCAATTACCGTAAAATTCTCAAAAGCCGGAATATGTGCCTTAAAGAAAAAAAATACGAAATGCTTGATATTTATGATATTCAGCTGGCACAAAACGGTATCGAAATTGAAAACAAAAGGCGCAATGCGATTTTTCAGTTTAACCAGATTTTTGGAAAGCTTTACGAAAAAATAACCGGCATCGACGGAATATCAATAAAATACGATCCGTCCTGGAAGTCGCAGTCAAATGTGCTTCCGGATTTGTCTGAAGTAAAACAAATTCTGCTTTCCAAGCGCGATATTGATAAAACAATAATGACAACGATGAGCGGACCGCACCGCGACAGAATAAAGTTTATCAGAAACGGAATGGATTTTATTCCGTGCGCGTCGACAGGTCAAAGGCGCCTGACCGCGATTCTGCTTAGAATTGCACAGTGCATTTTTTATTCACAGATTACCGGAAAAAAACCGGTAATTTTGATGGACGACGTTCTTCTTGAACTTGATCCTGATAAAAGACAGGCCGTTACCCTCGCCCTCCCGGAATATGACCAGCTTTTCTGTACATTTCTGCCGGGCGAGCCATTCGAACGCTACATGAAGAATTCAACAAAGATTTATGAAATAAAAGGAGGCTGCTGGAATGAACGACAATGAAATAATGAACGCTAAAAGTATGATTCTGCAGGTTACGAGCAATCTCCAGGCCAAAATGAAAATGGGCGAAAAAATAGTTACGCTCTGGCAGCAAATTGTTGAATCAATAAAATCGAATTCAATAAACGGCGACAACATCGGCAAAAATATGGCAAGCCACTCACGCGTAAATGATTTTGAAAATGGAATTCTGCTGATTGAATGCGACCATCCGGGCTGGATTCAAATGCTGCAGACACACAAAAAATACATACTCAAAGGATTTGAATTAAAAGCTCCGGAATTGAAAATTCAATCACTGGCTTTTAAACTTTCGGGAACAACAGCAGGCCTCAGAAAAGTTAAGGAACAGGATCAGATTGAAAAACAGAACAGAATTCAAAACGAAAGAATGGAACAGGAAGAAAAAATTTTAGAGGAAAAAGGATTTGCATATCAAAAACCGGCTCAGAAAAAAGAATTACCGCCGGAAATTCAGAAAATGTTTGATGAAATGAAAGACGATATGTTGACCAAAAATAAATAAATTTGATACACTTTACCGCACTACACTTTTTTTGAAAATTTTGGAATCTGTATCAAACAGATTCTGTATATAAGGAGAATGTTCCGATGTTAAGAACATACCAGCCAAGTAAAGTTAAAAGAAATAGAAAATTTGGATTCCGCGCTCGCATGGCAACAAAAGGCGGACGTGCAGTACTCGCTCGTCGTCGTGCTAAGGGCCGCGCAAAACTCACAATTTCTGACGAAAAGAAGCCATACTGATTTTTTATTTTGAAAAATGAAAACACTCTTGGTAGAGTCAAAGCGTTTTGTTCTTGAAGAAAGAATAAAACGCGCTTCAGAAATCAAGAATCTGTTTAAAAATGGGAAAAGAGTAAGTGTAGAAGGAGCAAAACTGTTCTTTTTACCCAATGATAACCAGTTCAATCGAATTGGTTTTCCTCTTCCCCGTGGTTATGGCAACGCCGTTCAGAGAAATTATTCTAAACGGTTAAGCCGGGAAACTTTTCGAAATCTAAAATCGCACCTGAACACCGGCTACGATATGCTGTTCCTTGTATATCCGGGCGCCGAAAAACCCTCGTTCCACTCGCGGTGCGATCAATTTCTTTCATTGTGCAAAAAAGCCGGACTTTTAAAAGAATGGGAAAATTAATCTCAAAATTTTTTTGTAGTCTGATTCGATTTTATCAACTCTGTATTTCTCCTATGTTTCCATCTGCATGTCGTTATACACCTACGTGTTCTCAGTATGCGCTGGAAGCCATTCAGAAATATGGAGCGGTAAAAGGCTCATGGATGGGTTTTAAAAGAATTCTCAGGTGCAATCCTTTTTTTAAGGGTGGCTATGACCCGGTTCCGTAACTAATTCTTGTTTAAACAATTTAATTAATTAAAACGGAGTAAACGATGGAAAAAAACACAGCATGGGCAATTGGATTGTCCTCAATCGTTCTGATTGGTTTTTTCTTCTTACAGACTTTTTTAGCACCAAAACAAAGTGCTCAAACACCTGCCGCTGCAAATTCAACTGAACAAGTATCTTCCGAACAGCCTTCATCAACACCGGTTACAAATTCAACAACAGAAAAAGCAGTTGCCGCTTCTGCAAAAGATTCTGCAGCAGAAGACACTTTTGTAATTGAAACAAACAAATTGAGAGTTACATTTACAAACCGTGGCGGTGACGTAATCGGTTATGAATTAAAAGATCATAAAGATACAGATACAGGCGATTATATCGAAATGGCCGACAATATCACAAAAACAAACCGCGCATTTGCACTCGCTCTCGGAGGAGCAAACGAAGCAATCATTAATGATATTTTTAACGCACGCAAAATCAACGACAATACAATCGGATTCTTTAAGAACTACACTGTAAAAAATGCCGACGGAACAACAGGCGTTTTTACTCTTGTTAAAACTTATGAATTCAACCCGGACGACTATACATTTAAACTTACAGTAAATGTTGACGGAGCTGAAAACTTTAAGGGTCTTGATGTGAACGGTGCCGCTTATTCCTTGAGAACATCTCCTCAGATTGGACCTTTCTACAACCCTAAAATGAACCGCTATGAAAACCGTCAGTTCATTTCTTACAACGGAAACAAAAAGAAGAAGGTAATTCTCGGAACAAACCAGACCAAAGCCTATGAAAAGGCCTGGCAATGGGTTGCTATGGCCGGAAAATACTTTGAAATTCTTACCTTACCTGCTGATTCTTCGACAATGCAGGACAAGGTTGTTTATACATCAAAATGTGACATTGCCGACAAGACAAACTGCCAGGCAATAGTAACACGCCGCGCAATTGATTCAACAAAGGCAGAAGACGTTTACTATATTTATGTTGGACCACGCAACGAAAAAGATTTGAGAATTTACAACGTTGCTGACAAAAACCCATGGAAGCTTGAAGGCGTTCGTTTTGATGACAGTATGCAGACATCGGGCGTTTTGAGCTGGCTCGAAGTTATTCTTAAATTCCTGCTTGAACTTATCAATAAGGCTGTAAAAAACTGGGGTATTTCTATTATCATCCTTACAGCACTTTTGAAATTTGCAATGTTCCCGATTACTGCCAAGACTGCAAAATCTACTGTTAAAATGCAGGAAATGCAGCCAAAAATGCAGGCTCTTCAGGAAAAATACAAGGATAACCCGCAGAAACTTAATGAACAGACAGCAAAACTTTACAAAGAAATCGGTTACAATCCGCTTTCCGGCTGTCTGCCGATGGTATTCCAGTTTGTAATTTTGTTTGCAATGTACAACCTGTTCAACAACTACTTTGAATTCCGCGGAGCAAGTTTTATTCCTGGATGGATCAGCGACTTGTCTGCCGGTGATAATGTAAAAACTCTGGGATTCAATATCCCGTTGCTTGGTAACCATATCAGACTCCTGCCTGTTATTTATGTAATCAGCCAGCTGCTTTTTGGTAAGATTACAAATAACGGCGGTACAACTGCCACACAGAATGCGGGCCAGATGAAGATGATGATGTACGGTATGCCGATTCTTTTCTTCTTCCTGTTCTATAATGCACCGTCAGGATTGCTGCTTTACTGGACAATCAGTAACCTGATTCAGCTCGGACAGCAGTTGTACATCAATTCAAGGATTAAGAAATAATTTTGAATTCAATAATTAAGGGGAAATATAATGACTTACGAATTTGAAGGAAAAAATGAAAAAGAAGCAATTGAAAAAGCAGTTGCTGAACTTGGCCTCGAAAGAGATCAATTTGATGTTGAAATCATCGAAGCACAGAAAAATACATTGTTCAAAAAGGGATACGTAAAAATTCGTGTTCATACAGTAAGTGACACAGAAGTTGCTTCTTACGAAATGCAGGGAAAAAGTTCTTCTCCTGTTAAAAAAACAATTTCTAATCCGCTTGCTCAGGACGAATTTGAACAGAAACTTCTGGATTTTGTAAACGAAATGATTACAAAGATGGGTTACGAAGTTGCTGTAGAAATTATGTTCCGTGAAGACAAAAAAATCGGAATTAAACTCAGCTCTTCTTCATCTTCAATTTTGATTGGCCGCAAAGGTAAAAACCTTGATGCAATGCAGCTTCTGGCAAATGTTTACGCAGGTCACCTTGGACGCGAAGATGTACGTGTAATTCTCGATGCAGAAAACTACCGCGTACGCCGCGAAGAAAGCCTTGTTCATCTTGCTTATACAACTGCCGACAGAGTTCGCTCTAACCGCCAGTCAATTCTTCTTGAACCAATGAATCCTTTTGAACGCCGCCTGATTCATACAACTTTGAACGACATTCCTGATGTAGAAACAATCAGTGAAGGCGAAGGCCTGTACAAACAGGTACGCGTACTTTACAAAGGATTGGGCTACTAATTTTAAGAGAATTATGAATAAAAAATATTTGATTCCCGGTATTTTATTTATTCTTGGTTGCAGCGCAGTGTCAGGAGAACAGAAAGTTCAGCAGAAGGTGTTCTTAAACGATGACAAAGTTGAACTTACTTTGACTCCGGACACTCCCCTTGCACAGCAGGCTGTGAATACCTGGAATTCAAAAGAAAAACCTCGTCTTACAAACGAAAAACTTTTTGCCATCAAAAAAAGTGAGCTTCCGGAAGGCGTGGATATTAACAAGATTTCTAAAATTGTCCGCTCCATTTCTACAATGAAGGGACAGACTTATTATTCAAACAGACATAAAAAGACAGAAGTTTTGTACCACGATGCTTATCTGATTGACGGTCCAAAAAGCAAAAAACCTGTCGCTGACGATATTGAAGGCAGTGCCGAGGGAAAAGTACTTTACTGCATGCAGGATGATAATTCATTTGGCAAATGCTATTACAAATTGAATTACCATCAGACTCAGAATGAAGTCAGTGTTTGTTTTGACAATTTTGAAAGCCTCAAATTCGGCTTTATTACTGCAGCAAAGGCTCACAACATAAAAATTAATTTTGTTGCCGTTGATAACGGAGACGAATTTTTAATTTACCTGATTGTTCAGGCATATTATCCACGAATCTCAGTGCTGGAAGACAAGATGATTGATTCTTTTAACGCGAGAGTGGATTCAATATACAAATGGTTTGTTGGTCAGCTGGCAGACTAAAAACATGCGAGGTGCGTATGAAACGAAATTTATTTGCAGCAATATTTACTTTGCTTGCAATATCTTTTGGAGGATGTAAATCTATGGATAAGGAATTGAAAGCAATCGAAGGTAAAGATGGTGTTTTTGCAATTATGCAGACATCTAAAGGTTCAATCGTTCTTGAACTTTTTTATGACAAAACTCCACTTACAGTAACAAATTTTGTTGGTCTTGCAGAAGGCACTCTTGATGCTGCAAAAGGCAAACCATTTTATGACGGTTTAACTTTCCACCGTGTAATTGCTGACTTTATGATTCAGGGCGGTGACCCGGAAGGAACAGGACGCGGCGGTCCCGGATATCGCTTTGCTGATGAATGCCGCGATGACCTTGTTTTTGACAAACCTGGTTACCTTGCTATGGCAAACGCCGGTCCTGGAACAAACGGAAGCCAGTTCTTTATCACACACGTTCCGACAGACTGGTTGAACGGAAAACACACAATCTTTGGTCAGGTTGTAAATGCAGACAGCCAGAAAGTAGTAAACGCTGTTCAGCAGGGTGATAAAATCGAAAAACTTACAATCGTTCGCCAGGGGGATGCAGCAAAAAGCTTTACTGCAACTCAGGCAGACTTTGATAAACTTGCCGAAGAAGCAAAAATCGCCGCTGTAGAAAAAGCAAAGGCTGCAAATGCAAAGAAAATTGCAGAAGTAGAAAAAGCTTTCCCGGGCTATGCTAAGGACAGCAACGGTATCTACTACAAAACTACAAAAGAAGGAAGCGGAAACAAAATCGGCGGACGCAAAAATGTTGCCTGCGAATACAAAGGTTACCTCGTAGACGGTCGTGTATTTGATCAGTCTAAAGGTCGGGGACCTCTGGAATTTGTAACTGACGGCGGCCAGATGATTCCTGGATTTGACATCATGGTTCAGGACATGAAGGTTGGCGAAAAACGTACAATTGTAATTCCTTCTGATCTGGCATATGGTCCAAACGGAATTCCTGGAGTAATCCCGGGCGGTGCTTACATCGCATTTGATGTTGAACTTGTAAGAGCACGCTAAAATGGCTAACGGTCAGGAAGACCTGGAAGAAAAAAACAGGGATAAACGGCCCACATTAAAAAAAGGCCGGTATTCTGAGTGGAAAAACTTTCAGGGTCGTGAAGATGCCGAAATGCTTTACGAAAAGCACGACGGCTGGACAAGCGCACGCTCTCAGAAAGAATGGGAGCGGATGCAGGATTCAGAATAAAAATGACAAAAAAAGGGCTGTCTTATTAAAGACAGCCCTTTGTAGTTTTAAAGTTTAATTACTTTCCAAAGTAAGCAAGAGCGTTACCGAAAGAAATATCCTTAACAAACTTAGTGAGCATTTCCATATTGTTTGGATACTCGCCGTTTTCTACCCATGTACCAAAGATGTTACAGAGGATGCGGCGGAAGTATTCGTGGCGTGAGTAGCTCAGGAATGAACGGCTGTCAGTAAGCATACCTACAAATGCAGGAATCATGCCGAGGTTGCCGAGAACCTTAATCTGCTGTTCCATACCGTCTTTGTGATCGCAGAACCACCAGCCTGAACCGAACTGGATTTTACCTTTGATTCCGCCACCCTGGAAACAACCCATGATTGTTCCGATTGAGTAGTAGTCTTTCGGGTTAAGAGAGTAAAGGATAGTTTTTGGAGTACCGCCTGCAGCTTCGATCAAAGAAAGAAGGCCTGCGAGGTTTTCTGCCATTGGTTTATCGTGGCTTCCGTCAAAACCGGTATCTGGACCGAGTTTTTCGAACATTGCTTTGTTGTTATCGCGGATAGCATTCATGTGCCACTGCTGAACGATGCCTCTCTGTTCGTAAGCGCGTCCGAGTGCAACGAGAATCTTTGTCTTGTAAGCTTCTGCTTCTGCTTCAGGAATAACTTCGCCTTTGAGTGCGCGTGCAACAACTGCATCGATGTTTGCATCAGTGTCAACTTTGCATGGCGGATATTCAAGAGCGTGGTCAGAAGCACGGCATCCCATTTCGATAAAGAAATCGAGACGTTTGATAAGGGCTTTGATTACATCGTCAGAAGTCTTGATTTCGATTCCTGAAACTTCAGAAAGTTTTTCGATGTATCCTTTGTATGTAGGAAGGTTGATGTTAAGAGCCTTGTCCGGGCGGAATGACGGGCGAACTTTAGTTTCGATTTTTCCGATAGGAGCAGTTCCTTCGGCGATTGCCTTGTGGTATTCAAGTGAATCAATCGGGTCGTCAGTTGTTCCAACAGCGTAAACGTGGAAGTTTTTGAAGATACCTTTTACTGAAAGTTCTTCAGTCTGGAGCATTTTGTTTGCTTTTTCCCAGATACGTGGAGCTGATTCAACAGTAAGAGGTTCGTAAATTCCAAAGTAGCGCTGGAGTTCAAGATGAGTCCAGTGATAGAGTGGGTTTCCGATAAGGTGTTCGATAGTTTCTGCCCACTTAAGGAATTTTTCGTAATCAGGTTTGTCGCCTGTAATGTAATCTTCGGTAATACCGTATGTTCTCATCTGGCGCCATTTGTAGTGGTCGCCGCCGAGCCAGATTTCAGTAAGGTTTTTGAATTGTTTGTT
>JAEENG010000188.1 GCA_016283615.1 Treponema sp. | reverse complement strand
TCCATATCTGTGGGCAAGAGTATGATTATTTTCGGCCAGAGCTTCCTGGCCGTTTTTGATGTATTCACTTAAAAGATGGGGAGCACGTTCAAGATAATCCTTTCTGCGCGCAATCATCGGGCTCAAAATCTCGCTTGTAACGGTCATAATTGCAACAAGACAAACTGCTACAATCAGAACGTGCTTAAAGTTTGACATTATTACGCGGCTGAATCTCATCAGGGCTTTATGGGCGTCCTTTCCAAAATCTATGGCAAAGGCAAGCAGAAAGGCCGAGGCAAGCACCGACGGCAGAATCCTGAAAAAGAAGATAAATGCACGGCAGAGAATCCAGCTTGTTTTTGCTCCTTCAAGCAGGGCCGGAAGATGACCGAGCAAAGTCGCAGTAATTAGACAGGCAGCAAAGGCCAGAACTGTATACGAAAAAATGATTCCTAAAATACGTCTCATACCAGTTCGTCCTCCGTTTCTGTTTTACTTTTAAAGATAAAAAGTAAAATTCCTGTCAGTGTAAGAAGTGCAAAAATTATAAAATTGACAAAGTTTATAAATAAGTCAGTTGAATGTATGATTGAATTAAAGAATCCGCCTGTCACGGGAGTATCCGCAATCAGTTCATTCCATTTGCCGGTAACCGAACTGAACAGATAGCCCTTGTAATACGCCCAGTTTACAACACAAACCAGAAGTCCCGTAAAAAAGGCTGCGAGAGCGTCAATCAGACTCCAGGCGCTGAAGTTTTCAAAGGCAATGCACGAACCAAGGGCAAGTGCAAGGCATAAAAACAAAAGCCAGTGCGCAAAAGAGTCGTTCCAGGCAGCCTGTGCCTTTTCGCGCAAAACTGAATACAATTCGAGCGGGGCTAAAATCACAAAAGGAAGTTTAACGGCATCGCGGATAATTGAATCTGCAAACTGTCCCGAAAAGTCAGCGTCGATTATTGAATTTGAAAATCGAACTACACTTCCCTTCTCGCCTGTAATTCCGGTCAAATCGATATAAAGACCGTCGGCCTTACCATCTTCCTGAACGCGTGAAAAATAAAAAACTCCGCCCGACTCCGGCCTGAAAAAGCCCGGAGACAAAAACGGAACTTCATAAGTTTTTGCGTATTTTTCTTCATACTTATTTAACAGAGTAAAACTGGAAGGTATCAGAATCAGCCAGGCAATAAATCCGGACACAACATAAACTGCAAGCCTGATAACCGGATTTTTTTTATGACGCAGACCATAAACAATCATCAACGCCAGAACAATGACACAAACCAGCGGGAGCGAAATCAAAAGTCCCCTGATATAAAAATCCCAGTTAAAAAAGGCAAAACTTTCTCCACAAACCAGCAGGGTCAGATTGCAGCAGATCATAAAGACGAATGCAGCGGCAAGAGTTCCACAGATGGTCATGAGGAAAAAATACATAAACATTGTAAAAGCGTTTTTCATCATTTTTAGTATACTCCGCAACAATCCTGAGCACAACTCACTTTCTAGTCACAAGTTATCCACAGGTTGTCAACACAAACTTTCGTTAGTTTCTAAATTTTCGGCATTTCTAACTCACAATATTAAAAGAAATTATAAGTTTTTTTGCCGTTAAAAATAATATAATTCCTTGTATTATATAGAATTAAATCAAATATAACAAAATTCAACTTAACTCATTATATTAGATAGAATTAGCATTTTGACTAGTATTTTTACCTGTACAGGCACTTAGAAACAAGTTATCCACAAGTTAGACACAAGCAAAAAAAAAGCTCCGTTTTAGCAACGGAGCGTTGATTTTAGCCTAAGAAAACCTGACCCTGCTGGTCGATAGCAAGGATTGATTTACATTCAGAACAGCGGAATCGGCCGCTTCTTGAAGCCTTAAGGCGTTTAGAACATACAGGACAGCTGAACACTTTAGGGAATACGCTTTCTGTAACAGGAGCGCCCTGCTTAAAGAAGTTAACGGCGTCTGACATAGAATCTTTGATATTAAAGAACTGGCTGAATCCGAGCAGCTGGAATACTTCGTATACCTTTGGCTGGATTTCAAGAAGAACGATGTCTCCTCCCTTTGGCTTTACCATTTTGAGGAATGCGGTAAAAGATCCGATACCGGTCGATGATACATAGTTAAGGGATGCACAGTTGAATATAAGGTTTTTATATCCGGCTTCTACAACCTTAGAAATTCTCTTCTGGAAGAAACTTGAGTTATAGGTATCGATGTAACCATTCAAATAAATTGTAAGGCAGTTCTCAACTTCTGAGATTTTTTCCAGATTGATTTTGAGGCTGTCATCTTTTTCATCGTTAAAACCAGGAACAAGGTTGTTATTATTGCTCATAGATCTCCTACCATTTATAAACTCATTTTAAATTAAAGCCAATTATAGTCTTTAAAGAATACTACAAAAATCACCATTATGTCAAATTCAAGACATTGCTCCTGGCAATATTTGCACTTAATCCACGGTCCAGGCGCAGTAAAACGCCATTTAAATCACCGTTTGAAAGAAGAAATTCCGCTGCCAAAGCAACACTTTCTTCCTTTATCAACTTACCGCCCGGCATTTTTTTTGCAAGCTCTGTTTTTTGTTCCCGGCCGATATATCCGGTATCCACAAAGCCAGGCATAATAGCATTACAGGTTATTCCGTAATCCGCATAATTTGATGCAACAGATTGAACCAGTATTCCCAGTCCGGTTTTTGCACCGGCGTAGGCAGCATTGGTTTTATACTCTGTCCTGAAAGAAGTGCCCGTTCCACCAAAAAGTAAAATCCGGCCCCACTTCTTATTCATCATGTTTTTTAATGCGGAACTTACGAAAAATCCGGGAAGAGCATAATTCAAAAGACTCATGTCCTTCCACTGCTGCGCTGTCATCTGATCTATACTTTCCTGAAGAAAGGGACCATAACAGACACATAAAATATCGGCAACCGAAACAAACTTGTTTAGCAAAGTTGAATTAATATTTAAAAAATCTGTTTTTTCAAGGTCCAGATTTACAGTTTGTACAGTTGAATTGAATTGTTTTTGAAGTTCATCCGAAACTTTTTTGAGCTTTTTATCGTCCCTGCCGTGAATTGTCAGAGAGGCACCGTTTCTGGCGAGGATTTTAGAAATCTCAAGTCCGATTCCGCCGCTGCCTCCGATTACAACCGCAGTTTTTCCTTCAAAAATATTCATATATATTATTGTAGCACAAAAAATCAAAAAGAATTAGACTTATACAAAAATAACAAAGGAATTTTATGAATCTGGATAATATCACAGTGGTCCTTGTCAGACCTGATGAAAGCCGCAATATTGGTGCAGTCTGCAGGGCAATGGCAAACAATAACATTCACGACCTGCGCATTGTAGGAAAAAAATCCGACTACGACGAAGAGCGCGTCCGCATACTGGCAATTCATGCCGCATACATCTGGGAAAACGCCAGATTTTTTAATTCAATTACAGAAGCAACCGCTGACTGTTCAATCGCCGCAGGAACCACACGACGCCGCGGCAAAAAGCGCGCCGACAAACTCCTCCTTCCCGAAGAATTTGCAGAACTCTGCGACAAAAGCGGCGGAAAAATTGCAGCGGTTTTCGGCAACGAACGCACGGGCCTTACAGATGAAGAAGTTCTCGAGTGCACAATCGGAGTCACAATTCCATCCTCTCAAGAATTTGCTTCCCTCAACCTCTCTCATGCAGTACAGATTATCTGCTACCATCTTTTCAGACAGCAGTGCAAAGTTTCGCCGGGCTACACGCCGATAGACCTTAAGCGCCTGGACAAAACCGTCGGCACAATCAGCCGTTCCCTCAAGCAGGTTGGATTTTTTAAGGTTGCAGGACAGGCCGATATGGAACGCTTCTGGCGCGGACTTTTGTCCCGGGCAGTTTTGAGCGAAGGCGACGCGTCATATATCGAAAAGACCTTTACAAAAATTGCTGGCCTGAACAGTAAAAATTCAACTCAAAAATAGTCTGCCCCGATTATCCTGTCTTCGCACAAAATACTTGCCGTGCGGAGGCAGTTTTCAAGTTCGCGGATATTGCCGGGCCACTCACGTTTTTTAAGTTTTAAAACTGCGTCCGCTCTCAAAGATTTTTGAATTTTTTCTTTTTTGAAAAAGTCTCTGGCAAGCTCTTCAATGTCTTCCCTGCGCTCACGGAGGGGCGGAACTTCAATTACAAACTGGTTTATCCTGTAATACAAATCCTGCCTGAACCGTTTTTCATTCATCATCTGCTCCAGGTTGGCGTGGGTTGCAAAAATCAGCCGGACGTCACAGTGATAAACCTTATCGTCACCCGGCCTGCGGTAAGTTCCGTCCTGGATGACCTGGAGAATTTTTGCCTGCATCCCGGGACTCAGCTCTCCGATTTCATCCAGAAAGAGCGTTGATTTGTCCGCACTGGCAAAAAGTCCCATTCTTGAACTCACACTGCCCGTGTAGGCACCTTCGGCAACTCCAAACAGTTCGCTTTCCGCAAGGCCCTCTGCAATTGCAGCCACATTTTGGCTTACAAAGGGCCGTCCAGAGCCGGAACGGGCGCTCAATTCGTGAATTACCCGGGCAATTAAAGTTTTACCGCAGCCACTTTCTCCACGCAGAAGAACAATCACATCTTCCTTTGCCGCAATTAAAATCCTTTCCTTTAATTTTTGAACTGCCGGGCTCCTTCCCGCAATTTCATCCAGGGGGTTAATTGTCTGTCTGTCAGCATTTTGAAGTTCATCCTGTAAAGTAAACAGCTCGGGACGGGTTTTTATAAGGTGTTTCAGTCCAAAGGGCATCGAAACCGAACCGGCTTTCTGACGGCACAATCCAAGTTCAATTCTGGAAGAAACAAAAAAGACAGTATGATTGAATTTCTGGCACAGGAGGCGGATTCGGTTTTTGTCTTCTTCTGCAAGCCTGCTGTCGGCAAGCACCGTAAAAAAATGATCTGATTTTAAGAGACTGCACAAAAGCTCAAAAGAGTCCAGCACGCATGCATCCACATGCTTTTCCAGACACGAAGAACAAAGCCCTCTGAACTTTTTGTCCCAGGAGAATACGATTACTTTTTTCAATAGACGAACTTTTAAGCCGACTTCTTAAAAATCCTATACCACACAAGTAACAGTATATATCGGATAAATGGAAATACAAGAAATAATTTGAGAGGGTTTCTTACGATTTCTGACCAGATTTCGAGCCCTTTGTCAAAAGTCTTTTCACTTACGCGTTTTATTCGCTCAGAGAAAATTCCCACAGCTTCGCGGTAGTAAAGGAAGATACTCTGAGAAAAATTGTTGCGGCGGACATAAGGCCAGAGATTTTTTTCTTTAATGCCTTCGCTCAAAAGTACGAGTGAAGGAGAAGCCTTGTAAATTGCCTGCACAATGTCCGGTTCAATTGAACGTGGATAATAACCGACATAGCGTCCGACGATTGCAAGGTTCGGGAAGGTTTCGCGGACGTTGCGTTCTGCCTGCATGAGCGACTTTTTGTGACCGCCCAGAAGGTAGAGGGATTTATAGTGACTTTCCATGATGGAAAGAATATTGATTACGGCGTTAAAAGGATTGTAGCGGACAGGTACGCTTTTTTTGAGGAATTTTGCGCCCCAGATAATTGATTTTGAAACCGGAAGAATCAGGTCTGCAGCATTTAAACACTGGCAGAAATCTTTTTTCTGGTTGCGGCCTTTTAAAAGATCCCAGATGGAAAGAAAAATGATTTGTTTTGTGCCAGGTTTTGCAATTATTTCCAGAATTACGTTTTCCAAATCTTCGTTGTTGCAGACATCAACAGGAACACCAAGCAATTTTATTCTTTCGATTGCCATAAATTTTTCTCCAGAACCGCACTTTGTACAGCTGCAATGCCGTATAGGGCAGCGGTTTCGCACCTCAAAATATTAGTATCAAAATGAACGGGTGTAAATCCGCCATTCTGTAAAAGCTCAATTTCGCGTGGACTGATTCCACCTTCTGCACCACAAACTATAGCGCATTTTTTAATTTGTTCAAACTGACCGGCAAGTTTATGGACACCGGCTGTTTTTTCCGAGCGCTCGTACAAAACACAGGCCATTACTGCCCCGGACTCTTCCTGACAAAGATTCTTCCAGTATTCAACTGCGTCTTCAAGAGAGAGGGTTGATTCAATACGTGTGTTTACCGGACTTCCGCTCTGCTGGCGCGCCTCTTTAATGATTCTCTCGTAGCGCTCTGCCTTAAAGTTTTTTTCTGCTGGACCGGCCTGACAGAATTCTCCGGTTACCGGAATTATCGCGCTCACACCGCACTCAGCCGCCTGTCGGATAATCAGATCCATTTTCTGGCCCTTTGCCGCAAACTGAAAAAGGTAAAATTCGCAGGCCTGTGTAAAGGAACTCTGGTTTTCTGATGAATCTGCAGTGTCGCAGAGCTGAAGGGTTACGCTGCGCTTTTTGTCGTCGATTTTACAAACAGTTGTGTTAACGAGTTGTCCGTCCGGAATTCTTACGCTCAGCATATCGCCGGTATTCAGGCGCAGAACCTGTCTGAAGTATCGAAAATCTTTTCCTTCTACAACAATCAATCCGTTTTTATCCGGATTACTGGACGAAACAAACTGTCTCATTATTTTTTAACGGTTTCTTTTTCCTGGGCTGCCGCTTCTTCCTGCAGCTCTTTTAAAGTTTTGGTTGAACGAACGAGCTTTTCAAAGTTTTCGTTTTCAAGAATATCGATGGCCGCATTCAACTGAACGTCATAATCAAGGTCGTACAATGGAGTTCCCTTTGTGCGGTTTACTTCATTACGAATCAGTTTTCTCAAACTTGCAAGGTCGATTTCCGGATATTTTGTTTTGAGGGTCTTTGCATAAGAGGCGATTGCCTTTTCGCTCATCTGGCCCGCTGCTTCAACATGATTTTTGATTTCGTCGCTCTTAAAAAGTTCAATATACTGTTTTTCGCCGTCTTCGCTCAAAGCAGGGAACAAAACTTCTCTGTCCGGCGGAATTCCAATCTTGTCGATATTTGTGTCGCTTGGAGTGTAGTAACGTGCCATTGTGATTTTTACGCCGTCAGATGCCGACAGCGGGAGCACCTGCTGAACAGAACCCTTTCCGTAAGTGCGCTGACCTACAAGGTATGCAAGGTGGTTGTCCTTAAGGGCGCCGCTGAGAATTTCAGAAGCCGAAGCAGAACCTTTGTTTATAAGAACAACGATTGGAGTTCCTTTTTTGAAGGTTGTCTTTCTCGGGCTTGCAGTAAACACGGAGTTTTCAAACGAGATACGGCTCTTTGTAGAAACAATTGGTCCGTTATCAATAAATTTGTCTGCCACATCAGCAACTGAATTCAACAGTCCGCCCGGATTGTTACGTACGTCGATGATGAGTGACGAGATTTTTTCGTTTTTAAATGAATCAAGCGCCTGCTGAACTTTGTCTGCTGTCAGCGGTGTAAATTCAATAATGCGGAGAAAGCCGACCGTATTGTTTTTAGCAGTTTTAATTGTGCCGAACTTAACTGTCGGAACTTCTATTACAGCCCTTACGAGGGTAACCGGAAATTCCATGTTTTTTCCACGGCGGATAACTACGTTTACGCTTTCGCCGACCTTTCCGCGCAGCATTCCGAGAACTTCTTCCATCGTGATGGTCGAAGTATCAGTTCCGTTTACAGAAATGATTAGGTCGCCTGCCTGGATTCCGGCCCTGAAGCCCGGAGTGTCTTCTACCGGAGAAGCAACTTCAACATAAGCAGGTTTTTCCGGAGTGGATTCTGCAGGTTTAGAAATAGTCAAACCTACACCGCCGAATTTTCCTTCGGTTGTATCGCTCAAATCCCTGAAATAAGAACTGTCGAGATAAAGCGTATACGGGTCATTCAAGGCTTCGAGCATGCCTTTGAGCGCGCCTCTGTACAGAACGGCCGGGTCAACTTCGTCAACGTAATTACGCTGAACAAAATCAAAAACTCCGTTCATAAGTTCCATGTATTGTCTTGCTTCCTTGTTTGAAGCATCGGAAGTTGAACTGTTGGACTGAGCAAAACACTGTGACGCAAAAATAGTCAGACAAAAAACAGAAAATGCCAAATTTAAGGCGCGACTAATCTTTTTCATATTATATTTATTTTATGGTTCAATTCGTACTTGGTCAATCGCTCTCTTTCGTGCTATACTTTGAAAATGCAGATAATACCTATAGCCAGCGGTAAAGGCGGCGTTGGAAAAAGTCTTCTTTCCGCTAACCTCGCAATAACTTTAGGACAAGCAGGAAAAAAAGTTGTTCTTGCTGATTTGGATTTGGGGGCTTCTAACCTCCACCTTGTAATCGGACAAAGCTCACCAAAAAAAGGAATCGGAACCTTTCTGACAGGCGAGAGTTCCTTCGAAGAAATCATACAGCCGACTGAGTACGAAAACGTTTCTTTCATTGCCGGAGATTCTGAAATTCCAGGCTTGAGTTCGCTCAAAATCTTCCAGAAAAACAATCTTATTAAAAAATTCCAGTCTCTCGACTGCGATTATCTTATTATAGACCTCGGTGCCGGAACACACCTTACAATTCTTGATCTGTTCCTCCTGTCACCGCAGGGAATCGTTGTAACCGCTCCGACAGTTACTGCCACATTAAACGGTTATCTTTTCCTTAAAAACGCAGTATTCCGTCTGATGGCAAGTTCATTCAAAAAGAACAGCCCGGCCTCACAATACATGAAAAAACTCAAGGGCGACTCTGCATCCCTTCAGCGCTTATACATTCCAAAACTTATCGAAGCCATCCGCGAAATTGATCCTGAAAGCGCACAGGTCTTCTCTGAACGCATGAAGCAGTTCCACCCACGCCTCGTAATGAATATGATTGACGAACCGAAGGATGCTGACAAGGCTCTCAAAATCCGCCGTTCATGCCAGCAGTACCTTGGTCTTGACGTTGAATCCCTTGGTGTAATGTACCGCGACTCACTCCAGGACAAGGCACTTTCTTCACGCCTGCCGGTTATCATTTACAAACCGAATGCAGTAATTTCCCAGG
>JAEENG010000187.1 GCA_016283615.1 Treponema sp. | reverse complement strand
GCAAACACGAGCGAAGCAGCAAGCATTCCGGTCAAAATTTTTGCAGTAAGTTTCATTAAAGCACCTCTCTTTAAAAAAAGGCGGGCACAAGAGCACCCGCCTTAAGAAAATTAGTCTTTCATACTTTTATAATTATCAAATTCCTTGAGCATCTCAGGGTCCTTGTTTTTGTCGCAGAGAGAAACTACAACAGCAACAACGAGACACATGATGAATGCTGGAAGGATTTCATATACACCGAAGATCGGGCAGACAGAAGCAGGCAGGTAATGCCATACAACATCTGTTACACCGCCGGCAATCAAACCTGCAACGGCACCCTTAGCAGTTGCCTTGCGCCAGTACAAAGCGAGAAGAATGAGCGGTCCGAAAGTTCCGCCGAATCCAGACCATGCAAATGATACAAGGTTAAAGATTGAACTGTTAGGGTTCAGGGCAAGCAGCAGTCCGAGAATTGCAACAACAAATACGGAAATACGGCTTACGAGGAGAACCTTCTTTTCGTCAGCATCCTTTTTGATAATTCCTTTGTAAACGTCCTGAGCGATAGCAGAAGAAGCACTGAGCAGCTGGCTGTCTGCTGTAGACATTGCGGCTGCAAGAATTGCACAGAGGAAGATTCCGGCGATGAATGCAGGGTACATGCGGAGCATTGTTTCGCTGAATACGGCTTCCTGTGTTCCGGCGCCAAGAACTTTTACGCCTTCAAGAGCAGCTTCGCCTGCATCTGCACCAAGCAGAATTCCATGTTTTAACAGGTAAACGGTACCAACTGTACCGATGATGAATGTTCCGACATAAGAAATAATCATCCATACGATACCTACGCGGCGTGCAGTTGTAATTTCTCTGTTAGAACGGCAGCCCATAAAGCGGATGATGATATGCGGCATACCAAAATATCCGAGACACCATGCAAAGGCAGAAACAGCAGACATTGCGCTGAACGATTTGTTTCCGATGAACTTAGCCTTAAATGTTTCGCCAAAGTCACCGTTGATAGCGCGGTTGGCAAAATCGTTTACGCTTGCAACAGCGTTTCCGGCTCCGCCGACTGCCCAGATAATAATTACTCCGGAAGCAACAAATGCTACAAAGATAAGTGCACCCTGAATAAAGTCAGTTGTACATACAGCTTTGTAACCGCCCATAATTGTGTAGGAAAGGATGATTACAAATCCGATCAGAAGTCCCACATTCCAGTCGAGACCAAATACTGAGCGGAAGAGTTTTGCACAGGCAACAAAGCCAGAAGCAGTATAAATTGTAAAGAACACTACGATAAAGAATACAGACACGATTGTTAAAACGTGGCTCTTGTCTTTAAAACGGTTAGTTAAAAATTCAGGAATTGTGATTGAGTCATCAAATGCGATTGAACATTTACGGAGATTTTTAGCAACAAAAAGCCAGGCAAGATATGTTCCGACGATAAGACCGATTGCAGTCCAGAAAGTCTCTTTAAATCCACCGAGATAACAAAGTCCGGGAAGTCCCATCAAAAGCCATGCTGAAGAGTCAGATGCTTCTGCACTCAAAGCTGTTACCCAAGGACCAACTTTACGTCCACCAAGGAAGAAGTCAGATGCCGACTTATTTCCTCTGGCACTTCTAAGTCCAACAAAGACCATCATGCCAAGATACAAAACGAACGCAATAATCTGCGCTACCATTTGTGATGTCATTTTAAATTCTCCTTTTAAAGCCCGGACAATAGAGATGTCGGGACTGTATAAATTCAATTTTACGGGATATAGCCATTTTTATCAATTCTGATTATTATTCATTTTATGGAATTTCTTGAATTTAACGACGTATCCTTTACATATCCGCCGGTCGAAGGCGATGTTGATTCTGAGGGAAAACAGATTGTTCCAAAGCCGGTTTTTGAACACTTCAGCGGCAGCCTGCCGGGCGGCCAGTTTATAAGTTTAGTCGGTCAGAACGGCTGCGGAAAAACTACATTTTTAATGCTCGCAAGCGGACGCCTTGCCCCGGACAGCGGTTCCGTAACACTTTTACAGAAAAATCCCGCACTGCTCGACGGAGAGTCAAAAAATCTCCTTGCATCGGTAATTTATCAGAACATGGAATTTGAAAGCGACCAGAGCGTTTCTGAACTTCTTGCGCAGGTTTATCAGAACGGTGCGCTCAAAGGTCACGCGGCAGGCGTTCTGGATTCAACAAAGGACCTTCTTGAAGAAGCAATTGATGTTTTTGAACTGGAACCCGTATTGAATCATGCCCTGACCCACCTGAGCAAGGGCGAAATTCAGCGCGTAATTCTCGCATTCAGTATTTTGTATGGTTCAGCCTCGATTTTTATGGACGAACCTATGTTTGCGATGGAAGACAGACAAAAAGAATCGGCCCTTTCCTATCTCAAGACCTTTGTAAAAAAGACAGGAACAACAATTTACTGTTCCATGCACGAACTTGACCTGACAAAAAAATACGCGGACCAGGTACTTTTATTCTACCCGAACCGCGATATGTCATTCGGCACCCCGTCCGAAGTTTTGACAGACGAAGACCTGGAAAAAGCTTACAAGGTTCCGGCCGCAATGTTAAAACAGAAAGAAACTTTAACCCGCGACCAGCTCAAGGCCATCGCTGACCAGTACAGCAAACAGGGCCCTGAAAAAACTAATTAAGCACCTTAAATTTTTCTACAACAAAGACACCGTCTTTCAGGACCTGAAAACCGCCCTTCTGGGAGTCGTCGATACGGCCCTTGAATTCGAGCATCTGCCCCTGACAGGCGGTAATGTCTTTGAGCGTAAAATCCGAGCCTTCCGGAACATAAAGCGTGTATTCAAGGCCTTCCACAGTTACAACGCCCGGATAGGCAAAAGGTTCATTTCCGTAAAAATTAATGTGTCCCACAATTGTCTGGGGAGCCTTTCCGCCAAAAGCAAAAAGCGCACCGCAGAGCAAACCCAGACCAGCTAAAAGTAAAAGTAGTTTTTTCATAATCAACCTCAAAATGACAGCTTATTGAATTATCAGGTACATAGTCAGGTTCTGGCTGCCGGTCGTGTTGAATGTAAGTGTCTTTGTTGAACTTGAACCTACAACACCCAGA
>JAEENG010000186.1 GCA_016283615.1 Treponema sp. | reverse complement strand
CCTTCTGAAAGAGAGCATCATATCTTGCCTGAATATCGCCTGTCTGTTTTTCGAGGCTGGCACGGAGTTTTTCCAGGTTGGCTCCGTTTCCGCTGATTTCTGCCTGAAGGTCCTGAGCAGTTTTGCGTGTTGTAACGGCTGCTTCCTTGATTTTGTCGTCAAGAGCAGTAACCTGCTGGCGCAGAGATTCTTCGAGGCCGCCGATTTTTGAATGGAGGTCTTTTGAAAAAACATCTGTCTTTGTGCCGAGAGATGCTGTGAGTTCTCCGATTTTTGCACGGAACTCTTTTTCCATAACATCGGTCTTTTCTGACAGGCTTGCAGAGAAGGCAGCGGTTTTCTGTTCAACAATCTTCATAACCTCGCTGAGTTTTGTATCGAGGTTTTTCTTGATTGCTCCGGCGCTCTCTTCAAAAGACTTCACATACGCGCCGGCACGTTCCTTTGCTTTTTCACTGAGCTGAACAAAGGCTGTATCTTCCAGGGTTTTTGCTCTGGCAGCAGCATCATCATAGGCTTTACGGATTGACTGGTCAACTTTTGCAAGAACTTCATCCGAGTGGGCAGATGCTGTTTTTGCGGCATTTTCAACCTGATCTGCGCGGGCCTTGTACTGATTTAAAAGCTCTGTGCCGATAAGTTTGAGGCTTTCGTTATTGCGTGAAGTAAATTCCTGTGTAATTGCAGGAATGCGTTTTTCGATTATGTCTACGGCTTTTTTCTGTTCGTTGATTTTTGCAGAAAGCTTATCAACGACTACGCTTTCATTTTTAACGGCCTGAAGGTTCTGTTCAACCTTGTCTGTCATCTCCATCAGTTCGTTGAGAGCGTTTCCGTAAGTGTTGATTTTCTGGGAAATATTTTCAACAGCGGCAAACTGTTTTTCAAAGTTGTTTGAAATCTGTGTAAAATCGTCGATCTGTTTTTCGATGCGTTTTACGGCGGCAACGGCTGCAGTCTGATGTGTATCAAGGTCCGCAGAAAGACCGTTTAATTTCTGCACCTGTTCCTTAAAGTATTCGTCAAGCTGTCCGATACGGTTGTCCGCGTAGCGCTTAACTTTGTCCATGGAATTGTTATCTTTGTCGATATTTCTCAAAACAAAAACAACGGCAACAGCAATTGCTGTGGAAATAAGAATCGAGATGACAGTCACTTTTTTTACCCACCCAAAAATGAACTTTTTCTATTTTATTTTAACACAATATCCGCTAATTGACGATAGCAAAAGAAGTTAATGTCCGCAAGTTTTAACGGAATATGCAAAATTTTTCGCCAGAACGGCATTACATAAGCGGTTTTCATTCCGCAGTTCCGGGCTCCGATTACATCGTATTTAACCGAATTTCCTACATAAAGAATTTTATCTTCCGGAACTCCCAGTTTCTGCGCCATAATCGCAAAGGGATATTTTGAAGGCTTCAGGGCGCCGATGTCTTCCGAGCCGAGAATTACGTCGCAGTAAGGTTTTAATCCCCAGAGTTCACCTTTCTGGTCCGGCGGAAAGTCGGACATGAGCGCAATTTTTAAGCCTGCGTCCTTAAATCTTTTGAAGGCTTCTTCCACTCCCTTAAATGAAGGAGTTTTTTCAAAATATGGTTTTAAACCGTCGTAGACGATTGATTTGATCAATGCCTTTGCTTCTTCCGGGGTTGAACTCAACTCTTCTGAAAGAAGGCGCGCCTGATATTCATAAAAATCCGGCAGCGGAGCCGTTTTGTGCAGAATTTTTCTGACCTTATTGTATTTAAGGTAAAAAGGCAGATTTGCAAAAAAGTAAGGCACAATGCGCAGTGAGAATCTGATTGATGAATACAGGGTTCCGTCAATGTCAAAGGCAATGGCGGAAATATTTTGATACATTCTTCGATTATAGCAGATTACGGGCTGCGTGGACAGATAGCCGGCAGAAGTAAGTACCGGCTACTGTTTTTTTATGGTGTAGATAAACGTTGCAGTTCCGGCACTGGATGCCGACTGGAATCTCCAACGGCTTATCTGGTTTGCAATTTCCTGCTGAACAATCGGACTGACCAGACTCTTGGGAATTATAATTTCGTTTACAGGAACACGTCCGTCCGCATTTACGGTAAACGTAATCTTGAATTCACGGGTGGCATCGATTGTAGCGGCTGCCTGGGGGGTGAGCGAAATTACAGGCGATTTTGGCTCAAGCAGAATGCGGGCTGTTCCGTCGTTCATGGCGAGGCTTGTCTTTCCGTCCGGAGAACCTGCCGTTTTCATTGTGGCACTTACAGAAACTCCGTTTCCTGCGGTTCCACTGTATGTTGCTGTAGCAATCTTATTGAGCGCGCTGGAAGTTGAAGAACTTGTGGTTCCCGTATAAGTCTTGTTTGGCGAAGAACTCTGACTCTGGGCTGTTCCCTTTGAAGAACTTGCAGAGGCGGCAGTTCCCTCAAGTGCGTTTACCTGGTTAACAACAGCGTTTGCCGCGCTGCCCGTGTTTGAACTTACTGTTTCTTCAGCATCATCAAACTGGCTCCAGTCAAACTCTTTTTTTGGTTTGGTTTTAGTTGCCCGCTGCTCGGCCATAAGTTCATCCACAGACTTTTGCAGTTTTGGCTCAGGGCGCGGAGCAGGCTTTGAAGACGGCTTAGCTGCAGGTTTTGTTGCGGCTTTCTGAGGGCTTTTTTTTGCAGGAGCTTCGGTCTTTTTAGGGGCCGGCTTCTCAACTGCTTTCTGAGCAGGGGCGCTTTGAGGCGCTGCGGCCGGTGAGGCTGCCTGTTCCATTGCCTGGGATGCCGGCGGCGGGGCTTCGCTTACAGTGCTTGCCTTTGCCTGAGACGGGGATTCAAGATGAATCTGCACTGTCTTGAAGGGCTTATTGTGGGGCAGCAGAGAGTAAAAACTAAAAAATATGAATATAAAAACCCAGACTCCGATTGTACCAAAAAAGGCAATCTGATTCGGTTTTTTTTCTATCGCTTGCATCAGTCGGCAGTCCTCAGGTTAATTGCAACAAATTCATTCTTTCTCAGAACGTCAAAGATTTTTACAATCATTCCGTTTGTAACTTTTGAATCGGCTTCCAGGGTTACAGGATATTCCGAGCGTTTTTTGCCCTCAGTATCAAAGTTTTTGAGTTTTGAATCCAGGGTAGCTAATGTCACGGCATCATCATTAAACCATAACTTTCCTGAAGCGGAAGCGGTGATTGTAATTCCAGCAATGGCTTCTGACTGAGAAGTTTCGCTTTCCGGAAGGTTTACATTGATTGCAGGCAATACCGCAAAGGTTGTACTTACCAGAAAGAACAAAATCAACTGAAATACAACGTCAATCATTGGAGTCAAATCAGCTCCGCTGTTGAAGTTTCTTCTTCGTTTAATTCTCATCTGAACTTCCTATCGTAATTTACCTGTTAATCTGAGAAGAACTTCTGTAACAGAAGATTCCAGTTCAACAATTTCCTTGTTTACACGGCGTGTAAAGTAGTTTGAAAAAATCATCGACGGAATTGCAACAAAAAGTCCGGCGGCAGTTGTTACGAGGGCTTCTGCGATTGCTCCCGCGAGAACGGCCGGGTTACCCATGCTTGCACCCTGTCCCAGAACACCGAAAGCCTTGATGTTACCGGTTACAGTACCAAAAAGTCCCAGCAGGGTACTGATGTTTGCAATTGTTCCCAGGAGGGTAAGTGAGTGTTCAAGCTGAGGAATTACAGCTTCCATTTCTGTTTCGACGATTTCTTTCAAAGACTGTTCATCGAGGCTTCTCATAGCCAGAGCCTTTCTTACAACCTGGCTGAAAGGAGTTCCGCTTGCTGAGCAGAATGCGTCAGCGGCAGAATAATCCTGGCGCAAAAGAGCTTCCTTCAGGTTTTTCTTGAGCTGGACATCTCTTTTTCTTACCGATGAAAAATATACCAGGCGTTCAATAATGATGTAGGTTGCGGCAATTCCACAAACCAGAATAGGAATAATAAGAATTCCACCTGATTTCAACATGTCTAACATAATAATTCTCCCTTATAAATACTTTTTAAAACTGGAATTTTACAAGAAGCATTGCGTTTCCGCCCCGGGCTTTAT
>JAEENG010000185.1 GCA_016283615.1 Treponema sp. | reverse complement strand
TATCAGAACACAATTACACTGCCCCTGTGGCCTGACATGAGCCCTGAAATGGCACAAAAAGTTGTAGACACTGTCAAAAAAATAGGACACAATCAACATGTGCGCTAGAAAAAAAAGCATAATCCAAAAGAATATACAGTTCTCAGATGAATTTTATTCCGACCTGACTCTTGACGGAATGATTTATGCAAGCCTTGTGCGCACTCCGATTTCAAAGGGCCGTATCCACGGAATTGACACAAAAAAACTTCCAAAAGACTGCCGTTACATCGACGGTTCAGACATTCCAAAAAGAAAGTACGTATTAATCAACGGAACTCCGATTACAATTTTTTGCGGAAGGGACATCGATTTTAAAGGTCAGGCAGTTGCAATAATTACAGCAAAAACCCAGCAACAGGCGGCGGCAGGTGCTGCAAGCGTTGTAATAAACGGTGACGAAGACTTTTATTATGACGATGATGACGAAAACAACCTCCTTGCAAACCGCGTTGTAGATTACGGGGAAGAAGCAAACCGCAGGGACGACGATATAGAAGTTGAAGAAACCTGGGAAAGCGAACTTGTTTCGCCGTCGTTTCAGGAAGCAAACGGGGCGCTTTGTATGTGCAGGGACGACGGACTTTATGTATGGACTCCCAGCCAGTGGACAATGGACCTGCGGGAAAACCTTTCTTCCGTTACAGGTTATCCAGAAGACAAAATTTTTATCACGCGCACAAAGGTTTTGTCAAAGCACTCAAACCTTATTTTTATAAACACACTTCTTGTCTGTCAGTGCGCAGTTGCCGCAATTGAAAGCAAAAAGCCTGTCATGCTTGAATTAAGCCGCGAAGAGCAGAAATTATTTGCAGAGCATTCATCCCTTGTAAAAATAAATCATAAAACTCTCGTAAACAAAGAAGGAATTCTCAAATCGATGGAAATAAACATCCACGTTAATGCAGGTTCCTTCAACCCGTTTGCGACAGAAATTGCGGACCGCCTTACAATCGCTTCCATAGGGCTGTACAGCTGTCCGTCAATTCATATAAACACAAGCATTTACAAAAGCCATTCAGTTCCGTCGTCCATTGATTTTGCGGTAATTGAAGGAAAGGCCTTCTTTGCAATCGAAAACCAGATCAATAAAATTGCAGAACTCACAGGCATAGACCCGGTTGAACTGCGGCAAAAAAACATGTGCACGCCAAAAACACAGCGTCCTCCGTTTTTTATCGAAACGGACAAGGCACAGGCCGCCCTCGATGCAATCTGCAGAAAAAGCATTTTTTTGAGAAAATACACTGCCAACAAGGTAGAAGGCAAATACAAATTTGCCCAGGACAACAACTCTCCTTTTGCGCCTCCTTTACGCGGTATTGGAATTGCAACAGGCTACGAGGGCTCAGGTTACCTTGGAAGTTCATTCATAAACCGCAACCTGACGATGGAAATCACGCTGACAAAAGAAAAAAAGCTTTTGATTCACGCGCTGCCTCCGTCACAAAACATATGGAAAATCTGGCAGGATATTGCCAGCAGGACTACTGGAATTGCAAAAGAAGACATAATTCTTGACAGTGAATTTTTAAACACAACTGAACCGGACAGTCCCCAGACAACAAGCGCAACGATTACAATCACAACACAGCTGATTCAAAAGGCATGCGCCGCTCTGAACAGAAAGATGGATTCAAAACTTCCGGTAACGATAAAAAAATCATTTACCGTCAATTCAAAAAAAGGCTGGAAAAAGGACAGTTTTACAGGCTACCCTTTTGTAAGCACAGCCTTTGCCGCCATGGTTGTTGAACTTGAACTCGACGGCTCAACACTGCAGGATAAAATCCGCGGAGTAAGTTTTATCATTGACGCAGGAAAGATTTTAAATCCGCGCGCCGCAGAAATTTCAATTAAAAAATCGATTCAAAACGTGCTGTCACTTCTGGTTGAAAACAACACTCTGGAAACAGAATCCATTTCAATTCAATTCATGCAGTCAGATGCAGAGCCGAGACAGATTGGAGAAGTCGTTCTTTCCCTTCTCCCGGCCGCATACACTTCTGCACTTTCACAGGCTGTGGGCAAGACAATAACGGAGCTTCCGATCCAGACAGATACTGCGTTTAACTTGATTTCTGAAGCCAGGGAGGAATCGTCAAAATGAAAATACCAGTAACTCTCAACGGTGAAAAAATAATCCTCGACGAAAACGGCGATGAAACTCTCCTGCACGTTCTGAGAAAGAAAAAGTTTATTTCGTGCAAAAACGGCTGCGGAAAGGGACACTGCGGTTTTTGTACCGTTCTCCTCAACGACGAACCGGTTTCTTCATGCAAAATTCCGGTCAGCATAGTGCGGGACTGCACAATCGTTACTCTTGAATATTTTTCAAAAACAAAAGAATACGCAGATATTGAACAGGGTTTTAAGCAGGCAGGAATCAAACTCTGCGGCTGGTGTAATTCACACAAATACTTCAGCGTTTACAGGCTGTTAAAGGACAATTACCGCCCTGCAAAAGAGCAGCTTCTTGAATTATGCCACGAAGACAACTGCCAGTGCACGGATTCAACAAGTTTGATGAACGGAATTTTGTACGCAACTGCAACACGACATCAGCGTGAAGGAAGAAAAAAGAATGTCTGATAAAAAACAAATTTATTACGCAAAAAATCTTTCCGACATCTTTTACCAGCTCAAGTCGATTGCAGGCTTAAAAATTATCGGAGGCTGCACCCAGCTTGAGGAACTGCCTGAAAATTCACTCTGTATCCGCAATATAAAAGAGCTTGCATTCTGCGAAAAGCACGAACGCCACTTTGACTTTGGACCTGAAACAACACTCTCGCAAATTCTTCGCATTGACCCGACAAAGATGCCTTCCGTTTTAAGCGAAGCGGTAAAATCAATTGCAAATTCAAACATCCGTAACATTGCAACTCTTGCAGGAAACATCTGCGCGCCAAATTACAAACACACGCTTTTTGCACCTCTTCTTGCCCTGGACGCAAAACTTGAATTCAAGAGCGAAACAGAAGTTCAAAACATTCCGATGACAAAATTTACAGCGGTTCCGGAAGGTTTTATTCTTTCAAAAATCATGGTTCCGCTTGAAGAATGGGAAGTTTCGGTTTTCAGAAGACTTGGACCTGCGCACCAGATAAACGAAAAAAGCGCTTCATTCGTCTTCCTCGCAAACACTCTCAAAGGACAGCTTGCAAACCTCCGCATCGCTTTTGCAGGGCCTTTCAGCATCCGTAACCGCCAGATAGAAAACAAACTTCTCGGCGCATACCTTCCTTTGAGCCTTGGAAACATTCAGGAAGTGCTGGAAGAAGCAGAAGTTCAGTTTGAACAGGAAAAAGGCGGCACCGAAGTACCGCCTGTATTAAAAACCCAGTTTTTAAATCTCTTAAAATACTCGCTCGAACAGCTTACTTGATAAGCATGCAGTCGCCGTACGAAAAGAAACGGTATTTTTCCTGAACGGCCTGTTTGTAAGCGCTCATAATATGTTCACGGCCCGCAAAGGCAGAAACAAGCATAATCAGCGTACTCTGCGGAGTATGAAAGTTTGTAAACATCTGGTCTACGCACTTAAATTTATAGCCCGGATACATAAAGATTCTTGTAGAAGCCGAACCTGCCTTAACAAAACCGTTTTCGTCAGAAGCGGATTCGAGGGTGCGCACACTTGTAGTTCCAACTGCAAGAATCGGACGGCCGTCTTTTTTGGCCTGGTTGATTTTTTCTGCCACATCAAACGGAATTGAATAAAATTCTTCGTGCATTTTGTGGTCTTCAATTTTATCAGTTCTTACCGGAAGGAAGGTTCCAAGTCCTACATGAAGTGTTAAAAATACGCGTTCAATTCCCTTTGCATCCAGTTTTTTAAACATTTCGTCAGTAAAGTGCAGTCCCGCAGTCGGGCATGCTGAACTTCCTGTTTCTTTGGCGTAAATTGTCTGATAGCGTTCGCTGTCGGTGTCATCGTCTTCGCGGCGGATGTACGGAGGAAGAGGAATATGACCGTTTCTTGCAAACCAGTCGTCATCCAGAGCGCATTCAAACTGAATCGTACGGAATTCTGTTCCTTCGTCATTCGGGTTATCAATAATTGTTCCGACTGAGCCGTCTGTAAAACTGAACTGATTGCCGGCCTTTACTTTTTTGGCACCTTTTACCATCGTGTGCCAGATTTTTAAGTCAGGCGACATCTGGGTCAAAAACATAAATTCCTGCTCACGTCCGCCCTGTCCGTCTTTTACGGCAATTTTAATTCCATAACAGCGCGAACGCCTTACCTTTGAATTATTGAATACCATCAAAGTGTCAGGAGTAATCAGGTTAGGAAGATTTTCCATCTTTAAGTGTTCTACTGCGCCGTCGCCCCGGTGAAGATACATAAGGCGGTCATTTCCGCGCACTCCGGACGGCTTTTGTGCAATAAGCTCAGGCGGAAGTTCAAAATCAAAATCTGATAAGTTCATTAAAATAAAGTTCCTTGTCCGTTACTGGACTGAGAAGTGTGCACCGGTAAACCAAGATGCTCGTAGGCCTTTTCTGTTACCATGCGGCCGCGCGGCGTTCTCTGCAAAAGTCCGCATTGAATTAAATAAGGCTCGTAATAATCTTCGAGGGTGTCCATGCTTTCGCCGATTGAAATTGCGAGTGTTTCGGCTCCGACAGGTCCGCCGCCAAAGTTCTGGATTATTGAACGCAGAATTTCGCGGTCGTATTTTTCGAGGCCCATCTGGTCAATTTCAAGACGTTTAATGCCAGCACTTACAATCTGCTCTGTAATTACACTGGAACCTGAAACCTGGGCAAAGTCACG
>JAEENG010000184.1 GCA_016283615.1 Treponema sp. | reverse complement strand
CGTGCACCAAAGTCTTTGAATGCACAGGTCGGGCCGTGGAAAAGTTCAAGAATATAGGTATTTGGATCTACAGGAACAACTTTTGCCGGGAACGGATATGCGTCATTGATGATTGCGCGCAGATCTGCGTCCGGAATTTCTCCTTCCACGAAAGGTTTTGCCATTTCAAAGGCAATGTCGCGGAAGTGCGGTTCAGGATTTTTGTTGATAAAAGCCGGGTCAAGCTTAGGATATTCAGTTGGAATATACAAACCGCCGGTTTTTTCATTCATGCCGTTAACAACAGCAGTTCTAAAATCAACTTTTACTGAATTGTCTCTTGTGTCTGTGTAGATCATTCTTAGTTCCTTAAAATTATAGTCCGTACAAAATCTGTACTGCAAGTTTGTCTGCGAGTGCCTTGCGTGCGTTTGGCAGACAGTTCCATTCTTTATCTTCGGTTACTGTAACTGAATCTGTGCCCTGGTACAAAACTGCACCGTTGCTCATATCCATACATGTGATTTTGCCTGAAAGGCTGCAGGTATACTTTCCGTCTTCGGTTTTGGTTGTAACCTGGTCATATTTTACAGTTCCGTAAACGATAAATGCAGAATTGTTGCCAAGGAGGGCTTTTGCTGATTTGTAAACTACAGCATTGTCTTCCTGGAGGATTGCCTGTGTAAAGTCGGCGTTTCCGATTCTCTTGAATCCCTGCTTCATCAAAGCCATTAAAAGGTTTGATGAAGAAACGGAGTTGTTTGTAACCGGTTTGTCGTTCTGGTTAAAGTCAACGATTGCAATTGTTCCGCCGGCATAGAGTTTGTCGGTCTTTACCCTGTAAGAAGCGCTTGCCGAAAGTTTTTCTGCGATTGCTGCAATTTCAGGATCTGTGATATCGCCCTGAGGGTAAACTCTTACGATTGAATCATAGGCCTTTGCCGGAACAGGCGAAGTAAATGAAACTGTTCCGTTTTCGTCAGTTTTGAATTCCTGGAGACCGAATGAGATTCCGTTTGAATTGCGTGACTCAGGATATGTAAGTGCAAGTTCAAGACCGGCTACAGGTGTGCCGTCTGTTTTCTGTGCCTTAAATACGAATGGAGAAGCAAATGCTTTTCCTGAACTTGTTGCAGCCGGAGAAGATACTGTTACAAGCTGAATGTCCTGGAGTTTTTTTGCGTATAATACTGCCGGAGTATCTGTGTTTTTTGAAACTTTAGGCTGACTCGAAATAACAGTCAGTTCGCGGTGCTGGGGTGCAGCCTTTGCTTCCTGTTTTGGAGTCGAACCACAGCTGATAAACGCTGCGGTACAGGTAAAAATACAAATTGATTTAATAAGGGTTTTCATTACTCTTTCCTTTTTTTATGAATGAATTATTATATCCTTAATACAACATTTATTCAACAAGGTTACACAATCAGCGGCCTCCTGCAGGCGATTGAATAATATCCGACAAAAAACTATGATAAAAAAATCATGAGAGCCACTGTCGCAAAAATTTACCTCAAAAATCTGCAGAATAATATAATCCAGCTTAGAAAACGAATTTCACCGGACGCAAAAATGTGTATTGCCATCAAGGCTGACGCGTACGGTCACGGCGCTGTGGTTTGCGCAAAAGAAGCAGTAAAACTCGGTGTTGATTACCTTGCCGTTGCAACTGTTGATGAAGGAATCGAACTCAGAAACGCCGGAATCCAGATTCCTCTTTTGCTTTTAAGTCTCTGCCAGCCACCTGAAATCGCAGACCTTGTAAAATTCAACCTGACTCCTCTTGTTTTTGATAATGAATACATAGACGATATCGCCGGAGAGTGCAAAATTCAGGGCAAAAAAGACTTTGCTGTTCACCTCGCTGTAGACAGCGGAATGGGCAGAATCGGATGCCTTCCGGATGAAGCAGGGCGGGTTGCAGAATATATTAATTCAACTGAAAGCCTTAAGCTCGGCGGAATGTGTACGCATTTTTCTGTCGCTGACTGCAATTCAAAAAGTGATTATAAGTACACGGAAGAGCAGTTCAAAAAGTTTATGAGTGCAGTACAGAATGTAAAGGATGCAGGAATTGACCCGGGCATCCGCCACTGTGCAAACTCGGCCTTAACTTTGCTCAGACCTGACATGCACCTTGATATGTGCCGCCCCGGAATCGTTGTTTACGGCTATTATCCGGGAGATTTTGACCGCCAGACACTCAAAAAACTTGGAATTGATATTGAACTCAAGCCTGTTATGGCCCTCGAAAGCGAAGTCTGTGCCATCAGGGACTTTGACAAAGGAATGAGCATTTCTTACGGGCGCAGATGGACAAGTAAAAAGCCTACAAAAATTGCAGTTCTTCCGGTCGGATATGCTGACGGACTTTTCCGCTGTTTTAATCAGGACAAAGTAAGTCTCAAAGTTACAATCGGCGGCAGGGAATATCCTGTATGCGGCCGCATCTGCATGGACCAGTGCATGGTTGACCTTGGCGCTGACAACACCTGCGTAAAAAGATGGGACAAGGTTCTGTTCTTCGGGCCGGAAGAAAGCGGTGCCCTTCAGAGCGCCCAGAAAATTGCAGACGATACAAAGACAATCAGCTACGAAATTACCTGCGGCGTTTCAAAGCGCGTTCCGCGGGTATTTATTGATTAAGCAGTTTTTTGGCTTCTGAGACCAGATAAAATGAACCTGTTACCAGCAGAATTGATTTTGTCCTGTCGGCAGCGTCGAGTGCGTTTTTAATCTGAGCTTTAAAGTCTGTGTCGGCGCAGTATTCAATTTTATTATTTTCAAAAGCCTGTTCAACTTTCTGTAAATCTGACTGCTTTACAAGCCCCGGAATCGTAATAAAGGCCTTTTCTATATGATTTTTAAAGAGTGGCACGATTGAATCCACATCCTTGTCTTTGGCACAGGCAAAAAGCAGTACAATTTTTTTATCCGCAAAAAGTTCCCGGACGGTCTGCATGGTAAGGCTGATGCTGTTAAAGGTGTGTGCTCCGTCGTAAATGATTGAAAGGCAGTTTCTGAACTTTTTCGGAGGCCTGGATAATTCAAAACGCCCCGGAAGACATGCTTTTGCAAGACCTTTTTCAATGATTTTTTCATCGATATCAGGAAGCATTGATTTTACCGCAAGGGCAGCGAGGGCCGCGTTATTTACCTGGACATCGCCTGTAAACCTGAGGGTAGTTTTTAGCGGTCTCCTGAAAAAATCTGACTTTATTTCGATTTCCATAAAGGATTTCCGAAAGATTTTCGGCTTGAAAGAGTCTGAAGATGTATACTTTATTGAACTTTTACACACTTCATCGACAAAATATATCGGCGCGTTGAGCTCTTTTGCCCTGTCGATAAACACTTTTCTTACTGATTCCTTTTCCTGCGCCTGAACAAAAACCGGTGTACCGGGTTTTATGATTCCGGCTTTTTCTGCGGCGATTTTATCTACCGTGTCGCCTAAGAACTCTGTGTGTTCAAGTTCAATCGGGCCGATACAGCAGACTTTCGGGTTTACGATATTTGTTGCGTCGAGTCTTCCGCCGAGCCCTGTTTCGTAAACTGCATAGTCCATTCCGGCATTTTTAAAGCACAAAAAAGCGTAGAGTGTTACAAGTTCAAACCATGTTATGGGGCGGCGGTCTTTTTCCGTGGTTGAATTCAATTCGTTCAGGACGCATTCTCTGAGTTGAGCGGCGGATTTTTTATAAACACGTTTTGAAAGAAGTTTCTGGTTCCGGCTGATACGCTCCAGAAAAGTGATTATGTGCGGAGAAGTGTAAAGACCTGTTTTATAGCCTGCTTCTTCGAGAATTGAACTTATCATCGCGCAGACTGAACCTTTTCCTTTTGAACCTGCCACATGAACCGACGGACAGAAGTTCTGCACATTGTCTAAAAGCGAGCAGTAATGCTGCATCGTGTCCAGCCAGAACATATTTTTCTGCGGCAGTTTTTCAAAATTCAAAAATGAATTAAGCCATTCTTCAAACTGAATGAGGTCTTTGTCTTGTGCGGTATTTTTCATGCGGACAGTATATGCAATTAAATAAAAAAAGAAAAGTTTATGCTGAATGCGCAGGTCAGCTCAAATTTAATTTTTCAATTTTAAAATCCTGTGCTAAACTTTTTTATTATGAAAAAACTTACTAAAATTTTTGCTTTAACTTCCTGTGTTGTTTGTGCGGGTCTTTTTTTGACCGGCGCAAAGAAAGATTCAAAAAAACTGATTAAAATCGACATGTGGTACGGAGGAACCGTAAGCGAAGCCGGCGACCCTCCGGCAGACTGGATTGTTTATGACATTGTCCGCGAAAAGCTCGGAATTGATTTAAAGCTTACAATGCTTCCTTCAAGCGAAAAGGACCGTGACGTTAAAATCAACGCCGCTGCGGCCGCAAAATCACTTCCTGATTTATTTACCGTAAACCGCGAACCGTGGCTCATGCTCGTAAAAAACAAGCTCGTTGCTCCTGTAGACGATATGTATGAGCTTATGCCAAAGCGTACTTCAATCATGTATGACCAGAACAGCCGCCGTTACACAACTGTAAACGGAATCTCATACGGCCTTGCAAGCCCGGGCTCGATTCCAAGGAATGAAGGGCTTGTAATCCGCAAGGACTGGCTCGACAAACTCGGTCTTAAAGTTCCTGAAACTACAGAAGAATTCCTTGAGGTAATGAAGGCCTTTACTTACAACGACCCTGACGGTAACGGCAAAAAAGACACTTACGGCTTTGGAGCCTTTATCGAACAGTATACTCACCAGGACGGGCTGGGACGCCGTTTTGAACCTTTGATGGGAGCCTTTGGTGTTGAAGGAACCTGGTCTCTCCAGAAAGAACACCCGGGCCTCAACGTATACCGCCCGGAATATTACGATGCCCTTGAATACATCAAATCCATCTGCGACGCACACGTAATCGATCCAAACTGGCTTGTTTACAAAAAAGACGACTTCCGTGCTTCATGGAAACAGGGAAAATTCGGCTGTATGCGCGAACAGAACGCAGCTTTAGCGGCAGAAGGAAACTACAAACCGTTTGACAAAAACTTTCCTGACGGCGAGTGGATTGTAATCAATCCGCCTAAAGGCCCGGCCGGTAAAAGTTCAACAGGATGTTTTATCCAGGGATACAGAATTACTGCTTTAAGTGCAAAGGCAGGAAAGAAAAAGGCCAAAAAGGAAGCTATTGCAAGACTTCTTGAATGGATGAGCAGCGACGAAGGCTATTATCTTCTCGGCTGGGGCCAGGAAGGAATTAACTACGTCTTTGACGAAAACGGAATTCCAACCACAAAGGGCATTCCAAATCCGAAAAAGGGTTTTACAAAGGCCGAAATGCAGATTTACACACAGCTTCGCGCATACGTTTTTTACAACAGCGATGTTGAATTGTATTCGCGCTACCCGACATATACCTGTGAATATTCAAAAAAGACAATGAGTTCACTTGATGTGCTGAAGCAGATGGATAAACTTCCGTACACTCCTGCAATCGGAAGTGACGCCATGCCTGTCCCGAATGCGGACGTAAAGAGATTTTTTGAACAGGGGATTATTGAATTTGTAATCGGTAAACGGCAGCTCACTCCGGATGCATGGAAAAGCTGGCTTGATGAATTTACCCAGGTTGGCGGCGGCAGCTGGAACAAAGACGGTATTGATTACGCTGTTAAAAATAATCTCCTTTATTGAAGTAACTGCTGATTTTCTGTATAATCTTTATTCATTAAAAGGATAAAATAATGTCAGAAGAAGTAGAAAACAACGCAGATAAAATCCTGGCAGAAGCTGTCAGACAGAGTAATAAAATCGAACAGGATATTCTTGTAAATCCTAAAAAATACCGTGTGCTCACAGGCGACCGTCCGACAGGCCGCCTTCACATCGGTCACTATTTCGGTTCATTAAAGAACCGCGTACGTCTTTCAAAACTTGGTGTTCCGACAATGATTTTGATTGCCGATTACCAGGTTTTGACTGACCACGATGCATTTGACAAAATCAGCCAGAATACAAAACAGCTTGTAATCGACTATCTTGCCGCCGGAATTGAACCTGGCGAAAACGTATGTATTTATCCTCACAGCCATGTTCCGGAAGCAAACCAGCTCATGGTTCCGTTTCTGACACTTGTTTCAAGTGCAGAACTTGACCGCAATCCGACAGTAAAAGACGAAATCATTAAATCAGGAATGAAGTCCGTTAATGCGGGTATGCTTACATATCCTGTTCATCAGGCAGTAGATATTCTTTTCTGTAAGGGAAATGTAGTTCCTGTAGGAAAGGATCAGCTTCCTCATCTTGAAGTTGCCCGCCTGATTGCAAAAAGATTCAACAAAAAATTCTGTCCGGACAATCCTGTTTTCCCGGAACCTCATGCACTTCTGTCAAAAACTCCTATGATTATGGGACTTGACGGCAGCGCAAAAATGTCCAAATCACTCGGAAACACAATCATGCTCAGTGCGACCGAAGACGAAACTGCCAAACTTATCAAAAAGGCTAAAACTGACGGTCAGCGTGAAATTACTTACGAACCTGAAACACGCCCTGAAGTTGCAAATTTACTACGCATAATTTCCCTTTGTACAGGGGAAGAACCTGAAGCAATCGCAAACAGCATCGGAAACGGTGGCGGCGGAATGCTCAAGGACTGTCTTACAGAAGCCCTCAACAAAGAACTGCGTCCTTTACGCGAAAAGCGGGCCGAACTCGAAAAAGATCCTGAATACATCCGCAAAGTGCTTAAACAGGGTGTTGAACAGGCAAGAGAAATGGCCCAGAAAACACTCATGGAAGTTCGCCACGTAATGAACATGGAAATCTAACCGGCGGTTTTGAGGTTATTTATTTGATGAATATAAATAAGGTTTCCGGCGAAAAGATTGTTATCCAGGGCGCCAGAGAACATAACTTAAAAAACATAAGCGTAGAAATTCCACGCCACAAATTAGTTGTGATTTCGGGACTTTCCGGTTCGGGAAAGTCTTCTCTTGCTTTTGATACTCTTTTTGCCGAAGGTCAGCGCCGCTACATGGAAAGCCTGTCCAGTTACGCACGCCAGTTTCTCGGCAGCATGGATAAGCCTGATGTTGACCTTATCGAAGGCCTGAGCCCTGCAATTTCAATCGAACAGAAAACTACTCACAATAATCCCCGTTCAACTGTGGGTACGGTTACAGAAATTTACGACTATTACCGTCTTCTGTTTGCCCGCATCGGACACGCTCACTGTCCCAACTGCGGCCGGGAAATCAAGGAACAGACGGAAGACCAGATTATTGATTCAATCATGAGCTGGGGAGCAGGCACGAGAATCACAATGCTTGCACCGGTTATCCGCGGCAAAAAGGGTGAACACCAGAAAATCATCGAAG